>JAFGME010000057.1 GCA_016927695.1 Bacteroidales bacterium | reverse complement strand
TACGATAACAGCGGTTACATCACCGACCCGCCGGAAAATCTCAAATTCGGTAACGGAATATTATTCATCAGGGGCTCCAGCGACCTCGTTTCGGGTTCAGCAGCCAAAGGACCGAAAAATGTGATAATCAGCAATAATGAAATTTACAATAACCAGAAAAACGGCATCTACCTTGGCCCCATCGACAGCGCCATAACCATCGTGGATAACCGTATTGTAAACAATGGATGGGACGCCATCCGGCTTGACCTTGAAGAACATTACTACGATGGCAATGCCAACTGGAATCCGGTGTATGACAAAGCCTTTGACATCTATGCCAATTACAATAACATCTTTGATAACGACACAAGCGGTGTAAAAGTGGTAGGCATCCCCACCAACGGATTTGTTTTCGGAGGCCTTTACAATTTCTGGGGAGCTGAGGACGGCCCCGGAGGTCAGGGTCCGGGTGCCGGTAACGGCGTTTCGGATTTTGTCAATTACGGCCCCTGGATCGATGATGAAATAGAAGATTACGAAAACATCAAAACAAATGTGCCTACAGGTGTCGGACTTTCCGGCGGAGAAGTGGAGGTAACCATTACCTCCGTGCCTGATGATGATAATTTTCTCGATGTTTACCAAACGGGGTTGTTCACCGACTTACCCGAAGTGGATGAAGATTTGGTAACCAACCTTACGGGTTGTATTTTCAGGTTTAAAATACTCTGGGGCGTGGTTGAAACAGGCAACGTTACCGCCGACCTCGTGTTCGATTACAGCAACCAGATAGGGATAGCCGATCCCACGGATATTGTAATCCTCAGAAGAGACAATGTGCTTGATCCCAACTGGGAATACGTGCCTGAAACATCACGCGATGATGTAAACAGAACAATCACTCTGGCGGGTACAACCATCTATGGCGAATACGTTTTGGGGTTTAAAGGAAAATTCTGGACTGCCGGTAATTTCAATGATAACTGGAACGATCCTTTTAACTGGTTCTCCGTAGGTGTTCCGACCGATAACGACAATATTATTATTGTGGGCGGGCTGATGTACTATCCCGAAACCAATTCAGGCCCCCTGGCAAGAGCAAAAAATATTTATGTTGAACCTTTTGCCCATATCACCATTCCTGTTGGAAACGGCCTCACCGTTTACGGCGACCTCCTCAACAACGGGGTAATCACAGCGCTTTCCGATAACACAGGCGCTGCTGCAACTTTCATAAACAACGGGACACTGCTGGGTAACGGAATTTTCAACTTTAACCGCGATATGACCGGAACCGGCGCTTTGGGTGATCCGGCCGGATGGCACTACATCTCATCACCGGTGAACGGAATGAGTTGTCATGATATTTTTGATTATTGGATCAATGCCTGGAATGAATCACAAAACACCTGGTACAATTACAGCCCCAGTGGAATACCCTGTATCGCAGGTCCCGACAATCTTTTCAGTACTTTCAGGGGATACAGCATCAAAAGGGACCTCAATTATCAGTGCGGAGCGATAAATCCCCCAACCGGCAATGTGGTTGAATTCACAGGATTTATCACGGATGTCCATTCAGGCGCATATTCTGTTGATCTTACAGGCTCTGCCTTCTCAGGCGGCAGCCTCGACAACTGGAACTTATTGGGAAATCCCTATCCCGCCAGTATCGACTATGAATACTGGAAGAACAATGTCGCCGGCGGCATCCCCGCTGAAGTGGATGATGCAGTCTATTTCTGGGACGACAATGCTCTTACTTACAGGTCATGGATAAACGGCGTGGGCTACACACAATACATCCCTGCGGCACAGGGATTCTATATGCACGTAAACACCCCGGGAACATGGACTGTGAATATTGACAATTCAGTCAGAACCCATAACGGCGCCAACGAATATTTTAAGTCTGACGTAAATGATCTGCTTGTGATGGAAGTTTCCGGAAACGGATATACCGACCAGGCATATATTAAATTCCTCAACGAAGCTTCCGGGGAATTCGAGGGTAACTATGATGCTTACAAACTCCTTTCCGGGGTTGAATTCGTACCTCAGATCTATACCTTCGCCGGTTCGGAAAAGGTCTCAATAAACACCCTGCCATTCGTTGACATGATGGAGCTGGCTTTCCAGGCCGGCAAATCCGGATACTATACCCTTTCCGTGGCAGAATCCGGCATCGGGAATGTGATCCTTGAAGACAAAATAGCAAATGAATTTGTGAACATCGGAGATCAGCCTTACAATTTCTATCACAGCGCCGGCAACGAACCCAACAGGTTCGCCATTCATTTCGGAATGATTTATGGTCCGGGCAATGAAAGCAGCATCTCAGTTTTTAGCGCCAATGGCAACCTTTATATCAATAACCCGGGCAGCAACGGAACAGCGGTTATTTACGATATAATGGGCCAGGAAATTATAAGCACTGAAGTAACCCACGGGGTAAACATTATTTATACCGGAAACCGCAATGGATATTACATTGTGAAGGTGAATACCGGAGAAGCATCGGAAACCTTAAAATTCCTGCTCAGATAATTTAGCCGGAATTCCGGTTAAACGCACTTATAAAAACAACCCGAAGTTCGCGTACACCATTGGAAGTTCATCAGGGCTGTAATACCTGAAATTGGTGGAAATGTAGAATTTTTGATAGGGTTCGTAGTGAATGCCTGCAATGTAATAGTTCACATTTGATGTTGATCCGGAAAGATTGAAATATACATAATCATACCTTCCGAGAAGAGAGATTTTCGGGTAGATATTCAACGAGCCGAAAATGGAAAAGCCATCCACACTCTGCTCATGTGAATATTGCCAGTTGGAAATGTACAAATATTCCCCCCCTGCCATGAACTTATCGCATTTATAACCTAAAAAACCGGCAATAACATATTTATTATCCAGGTGGCTGCCGGTATCGGGTTTTTGGGCAATGTCAGTGTACAACCTGGCAGTGAGATTCTTTACCGGGGTATACCGGATGGTGTTGGAGAAAAGAAATTTCCCGCCGCCGTCCTGGTAACGGAAAGGGCCTTCGCCATTAACTACGGAAAACTGGTTCAGGAATTTATCTTTCATTTTGACGTCAACCTGGAATCCGAAATCAGCAGGCATCCCCAGCCGGAATTTTTCCTGAAAAGTGACATCTATATACCGGTAACCCCAAAACTTATCCTGGAAGGTCAGATACTGGTTACTTAGCAATTGTCCCACCCTGAAAGTCAATATTTCACTGAGGTCCCATCTGATCTCAGCCATCTTTAAATATGCAGTGTATTTACTGCCTTCAAAATAGCTGTAACTGAGACTGTTGCCCGATGTGTCGTATATCCCGTACAAATGAGTTGTCCGGGTGACGTCGTACATGATTTTTCCGCTGATCTTCTCATTCAACTGATGATAATACCCAATGATCCCCTGGTTGAAATCAAAAGCTGCACGGGGTTCAAGGTTACTGTTCAACCCGTACCTGAAGCCTGTAAATATCTGGCCAAAAGCATAGCTTCTCTCATTTATTCCATTGTTCTGACCCCGGAAAACCGTGGAGATAAACAGTAAGAAAAACAGCGCAAAATATCTGATCATTCCCTTAAATTATTGATGGCAGCAAAATTAATCGAATATAAAAGAGTTGAAAATCATGACAAGTAGTTTATAATGATTCTAAAAAACGATGAAGTTTATTTATTGGAATATTCATCTTATTAAAAATTATAAATTTGGCTTCTATTGTTATTTTTGGTTTAATACGTACAAAAATGAAAAACACTCCGGTGGATTATAATATCGTTACCAACCTGGTAAAAGAAAGCGGGATACAGGATGTAGGCAAGGCTTCCATCAGGGAAATCAAAAGACTTGTTGACAGGATAGAAGCTGCCACAGGCAATAAATTTATCAGAATGGAAATGGGAATACCGGGTCTGCCCCCCGCCCAAATAGGCGTAGAGGCTGAAATTGAAGCGCTGCGCCGGGGTGTGGCTTCCATTTACCCTGACATTTTCGGCATTGCTGACCTTAAGACCGAAATCTCCAGGTTTTGCAAATTGTTCCTGAACATCAATGTCAACCCCGAGGGCTGCATACCTACAGTGGGATCCATGATGGGGGGATTCGCCTGTTTTCTTACCATCAACAGAATGTATGCCGAAAGGGAAGGAACTCTGTTCATCGACCCGGGTTTCCCTGTGCAAAAACAACAATGCAGGGTACTCGGACAGAAATTCGACACTTTCGATGTATATGAATATCGTGGCGATAAATTGAAGGGGAAGCTCGAATCCCATTTAAAAGACGGGAAAATATCGTCGATTCTGTATTCCAATCCCAACAATCCGTCGTGGATTTGTTTTACGGAAAAAGAACTTCAGATTATAGGGGAGTTAGCAACCAAATACAACGTGGTGGTTATTGAAGACCTTGCGTACATTGGAATGGACTTCAGAAAGGATTATTCTGTTCCGGGCCAGCCTCCTTACCAACCCACGGTAGCACAATATACCGACAATTATCTCCTGCTTATCTCAAGCTCCAAGGCATTCAGCTATGCAGGCCAGAGAATCGGGATGATGGCCATTTCCGACAAATTGTTCAATACCATCGCACCCGACCTCAAAAGGTTCTACTATTCCGACAAGGTGGGCAATGCCATGATCTTTGGGAGCATATATTCCATCAGTTCAGGCACTTCCCATTCGGCGCAGTATGGCCTGGCTGCATTGCTCAAGGCCGTAAACAACGGGGAATATGACTTTGTGGAAGTTGTAAAGGAATACGGGGAAAAAGCCAGGATTATGAAAAAAATATTCCTTGACAACGGTTTTCATATCGTTTATGACCGGGATGAAGACCAGCCCATCGCAGATGGATTTTATTTTACCTATTCCTATCCCGGCTTCACCGGAGAAGAATTGCTGAAAGAGATGATCTTTTACGGGGTGAGCGCCATTTCTTTAGCCATTACAGGAAGCCAAAGACTTGAAGGAGTCAGGGCTTGTGTATCATTGGTGAAAAGGGAGCAATTCCCCGACCTGGAATATCGGTTGAAAAAGTTCCATGAAGATCATCCATATTAATGATGTATAGCAGAACAGGAACATGTGGGAAAAACAGGGATAAAAATGATAGTTTTCAGCCTTGTGTAAAAGTAATTTTATAATTTCGTCAAATCAATATTTAAAATGATAAGTTGGTTTTATTACAAATAATCCGTTGAAATATGGCTAAAGTTAAAGGAGTAATAGTGGTTGATATTGAACGGTGCAAAGGTTGTGAAGTCTGTCTTGATGCCTGCCCGAACGATGTGATAGCGATGTCTGAAAATGTAAATTCCAAGGGTTATCATTACATGCAGATGGTAAACCAGGAGTGCATTGGTTGTGCCAATTGTGCCATTGTATGCCCTGACGGGGTGATAACAGTGTATAAAGTTAAAATAACGGAATAACTATACAGTCAGTTGAAATGAAGAAAGAATTAAGGTTAATGAAAGGCAATGAGGCCATTGCCGAGGCGGCCATCAGGGCAGGATGCGACGGATACTTCGGTTATCCCATCACTCCCCAGAGCGAAGTAATGGAATATCTTATGTCGGAGAAACCTCATGAGCGGACCGGCATGGTAGTTTTGCAGGCCGAAAGCGAGGTTGCTTCCATCAATATGGTGTATGGCGGCGCCGCCTGCGGAAAAAAAGTTATGACATCTTCATCAAGCCCCGGCATCAGCCTGATGCAGGAAGGGTTATCGTATATCGCAGGCGCTGAGCTGCCTTGTCTGGTGGTAAACGTGGTAAGAGGCGGCCCCGGGCTGGGCACCATCCAGCCCTCACAGTCAGATTACTTCCAGGCTGTGAAAGGGGGAGGTCACGGGGATTACAAGCTGATTACCCTCGCCCCTTCGTCAGTGCAGGAGATGTATGATTTTGTTAAGATGGCCTTTGATCTCGCCTTTAAGTACAGAAATCCGGTGATGATTCTCTCCGATGGCGCCATAGGCCAGATGATGGAAAAGGTGGAATTAGACGAACAAATTCCCCGGCTTTCCAATGAAGAAATTGCAGGAAAATGTCCGTGGGCAACTCTCGGAAAACCCAAAACGAGGAACCACAACATCATCACTTCACTGGAATTAGACAGTTCAAAACAGGAACAGGTAAACCTCAGGCTACAGGCCAAATACAGGGATGTGGAAAAGAATGAACAAAGGTTTGAAAAGCTGTACTGTGAGGATGCCGATTATGCCCTTCTAGCTTTCGGCACTTCGGCCAGGCTTTGTCAGAAAGCCATACAACTTGGAAGAGCCAAAGGCCTGAAAATAGGACTGATGAGGCCTGTCACCCTTTATCCCTTCCCGGTGAAAGCCGTTGAGGAAATGATCAGTAGAGTGAAAGGCATCCTTGTGGTGGAAATGAATGCCGGTCAGATGATCGAAGATGTTAAACTTATTGTCCAGGGAAAAGTACCTGTGGAACACTACGGAAGGTTCGGAGGCATTATACCCTCACCTGAAGAAATCCTGCTCGCATTGGAACAAAAAATTATTGGAGGTTAAATTATGGAATTGAATATTATACGTCCCGAAAACCTGGTCTATAAAAAGACAAACGTTATGACCGATAACGTCATGCATTATTGCCCCGGCTGCGGTCATGGAACTACACACAGAATTATAGCTGAGGTAATTGAAGAAATGGGTATCCAGGAAAAAACCATCGGCATCGCACCGGTAGGATGTTCGGTTCTTGCTTACAATTATTTCGATGTTGATTTTCAGGAAGCTGCCCATGGGCGTGCTCCGGCTCTTGCCACGGCTGTGAAAAGGCTTTTGCCCGACAGATTCGTTTTTACCTATCAGGGCGATGGCGATCTGGCTGCCATAGGGACCGCTGAAACCATTCACGCGGCAAACAGAGGCGAGAACATCACCATTATTTTTATCAACAACGGCATTTACGGGATGACAGGAGGACAGATGGCTCCCACCACCCTCATAGGGATGAAGTCTTCCACTTCTCCTTACGGAAGGGAACAAACCATGATGGGATATCCCCTGAAAATTACCGAACTTATCGCACAACTTCCCGGCACATATTACGTAACACGCCAGGCTGTGCATACCCCTGCCAATGTCAGGAAAACCAAAAAGGCCATAAGAAAAGCCTTTGATCTGCAGGAAAAGAAAGTGGGCATGACTTTTGTCGAAGTTGTATCAAACTGCAATTCCGGCTGGAAAATGACCCCCGTACAGGCCAACCAATGGATGGTGGACAATATGTTTCCCCATTATCCACTTGGAGATATAAAGATTGATGGTGAATTGGTAAAACATTAAAATCAAGGAAAAATGACTGAAGAAATCATTATAGCCGGATTTGGAGGACAAGGGGTCCTCTCTATGGGAAAAATACTTGCTTATTCAGGTATCATGCAGGATCAGGAAGTCAGTTGGATGCCTTCCTACGGGCCTGAAATGCGGGGAGGAACAGCCAATGTCACCGTAATTTTGAGCGATGAAAGGATCAGTTCACCCATCCTCAACAAATATGATACGGCAATCATCCTCAACCAGCAATCCATGGATAAGTTTGAGAGCACGGTAAAACCGGGTGGCATTTTGCTTTATGATCCCAACGGCATAACAAGGCATCCTGCCAGAACAGATATCAATATCTATAAAACAGAAGCCAACGCTGAAGCGGTCAGAATGGGCCTTGCTAAAATTTTCAACATGATCGTGCTGGGTGG
>JAFGME010000007.1 GCA_016927695.1 Bacteroidales bacterium | reverse complement strand
TATAAGCTCCATTGGAAAGCGATAAATGAAAACCGGGTGACTTGACATTGTTCTTGATGAATTTGGCCTGCCAGATGTAACCGTTGTTGAGGCTAACTGTGTCGCATACATCTGTTATTATAGTGTCATTGGCCATTTCCACCCTTGTATTGTTCAGGAACATATTGCTTGCAAGGATAATCTTGCCGGCGGCTTCTGAATTATACAGGTAGCTGCCCCCGAAAGGCTTGATGAAATTCAGGGTCTGATCCTGTGTGCCGTTGAGGTAGGTCCTGTTGTTGGTCCAAGTACCATTGTTGGTAACATCGCCACTGATGTAGATGTTGAAACTGTAATTATTATTGGTAACAGCACCATTGTTTACAAAGCTTCCCGAAACATAGCAGGTGTACTCATAGTTGCTGTGATTCCTCAGGGTGGCGCTTGAAACTACATCAGCATTGAAATAACAGGTGCCGAAAATCTGGATGGTTCCTGAGATGATCAGGTTGCTGGCATTGAGGGTGGATGCCCTGAAGTAGCCGCTGCTTGAACCCTGATATGTAACTGCCTGCCCGCTGGCAGTAATCGTGGAGCTTTCAATATAGGCGTTGTTGGTGACTGTCAGGTACAAGCCTGGAGATTTGACATTGTTTTTGGTAAATACCGCCTGCTTCAGATATCCGTTGTTGATGCTTAATGTGTCACAAAGATCGCTGACAATGGTGTCGTTGGTCATGTCAATACGGGTATTGTTGAAGAATCCGTTGCTGAGCAGCGTGATCTTTCCGGAAGCATTTGTATTGGTAAGGTAATACCCGCCAAAAGGTGAATACAATGTTAAAGACTGATCTCCTCCGCTTAGATTTGTAGTGTTGTTGGTCCAAGTGCCGTGATTTTCCAGGTTGCCATTGAGGTTTATAGCAAAGTTGTAGATGAGATTCTGTATGGTGCCGTAATTGGTGGCATCTCCTCCTACATTCAGTGAGTAGTTATTGTTGGATTTGTTTGACAGTATCCCGTTTGAAGTGACTGTCAGGTCATTACAGCTATTATTGTCTGCCTGAACCGGTCCGTTGATGATTACGTCATCCCCGGTACCGGGTACAACTCCCCCGATCCAGGTGTTGGGATCAGACCATAGGCCGCCGGAGGTGGTGGATTGGATCTGTGAAAAGGTCAATTTGACAAATAAAAAGCATAAAAAAAACATCAGGGAAACCCTGAAAACATGGTGGATTGTTTTCATGATGAGAGCATTTAATGGGTAAATTATAAAAGTGATAGAGCATATCAATTTGTAAATCAATGTAAAAATAAAAAAAATGTATAAAAACACAAAGAATTATGAAGCAAAAAACAAAGATTTTTTTACTCTCCGGAATGCAAAGCCTGTAACAATGTTTTGCAAATCCTGCCTGATTTAAAAATTAACCTGAATGTTCTTGCAAAATAACCCTTCATTTTGAAAAATCCATGCTGGTGGTTACCGGTATTCCGCATTTTTTGCAAAACACGGCATGGTCATGCATTTTCTCGTTTCGCTGCGGCGCTGCTCCAGGGTAATTTTGACGAAACAATTAAAGAAAAAGGCGATGAAAAATCAGGGATTAAAAATATTGGTGATAGGCGCCGGGGGAATTGGCGGGATAACAGCAGCCCATATTTCCAAAGCCGGATTTAATATAGAAGCGGTTGACAGCCTGCCCGGCTATGCAGAAAAAATAAGCCATGAGGGCATTCATGTCTTTGGCCGTTCACGGGAATTCAGGGAGAGAATGCCTGCTTTCAGGGATATCGGCCTCGTGAGTGAAAAAAAAGACATCATCATTATCGCCACCAAAGCAAATGCTCTTGAAGCTGTCATGAAGGCCATCCGGCCTCTTTTGAAGGAGGAAACTGCCATTGTGTCTTTGCAGAACAGCATGAGTGTGGAATCCCTCACTGCACAGATGGGAAGCCACAGGGTGATAGGTTGTGTCGTTGGCTGGGGCGCCACAGCACACGCTCCCGGAGAACTTGAAAGGACATCTTCCGGCCGCTTTGAAATAGGCGGAATCAACGGACATCGGGCAAAGCATTTTGACTTTGTAAAAGAAATGCTGGGAACCACCGCTCCCGTGACCGTAACAGACAATATTTACGGCAACCTTTATTCAAAGCTGATCATCAACAGTTGTATAACCACCTTGGGAGCCATCAGCGGCATGACGCTTGGCAGGATGATCTGTTACAGAAAGGCCAGGAACATCTTCATTGAAGTCATCAGGGAGGCCGTTAACGTGGGCAGGGCTGCCGGTGTTTCCTTCCCGAAGTATGCCGGAAAACTCGATTTCTGTTCTTTCGCCGACGACACTTCCCTGACCGGAAGGCTCAGAAGTCACCTGCTGATCGGCATGGTGGGGCTCAAATACTGGAAACTGCGTTCGTCCGGCCTTCAGTCTCTTGAATCGGGGCAGAAAACAGAGGTCGATTTCCTCAACGGCTTCATCTCACAAAAGGCAAGATCGCTTCACCTTTCAACTCCGGTCAATGATGTACTGATCCGTTTGGTTCATGAAATAGAAGATGGCAAAAGAAGCATTACAGAAAAAAATCTTGAATTGACTTTTTTTAATAAATATCAGTATTCACTTTAAAACTTTGATCATTATGGAAAAGAAATCGAAAGCTCCCATTGTGTACGGTTACGCCGTATGCCTCGTTGCGGTGATCACCTTCCTCATTTGTGTAGCCGCGCTCGTCAACGCCCTGATCGATATGGGCGATCCCCTGTATGCCGAACGGGATTATACCAATGCTCCCAGCCTGGCATCTTTTGACAATTACAAAATGGACCTTATGAAATCACCGGAAAAAGAAACATCTTTTGTGCCGGATGATGAAACCCTTAAGACCATGTTTGAATCGGCCAAAAATGATAAGATCATGTCGGTGAAACACAGGTCTTTACGCACGATTTATGTCAACAGCCTTTTGGTGGTTATCTGTATTGCATTATTTATCTCCCACTGGCGCTGGATGCGCAAACTGGCAAAAAATGATTCTTAAATCTTATTAAATTTAAAACTTACTGTTATGAAAACACTTGTTATTCTCATCGCAACCATTCTGCTGACAGCTTATGGCCACATCTTCAGCCAGAATATAATTCTGACTTTAAACGGCGACAACAACGGTCAGCCGGTAAACCCTGACAGCATACTGATCAGGGATATTTCCAAAGGAACGGACACTGTATTGTATTACCCCGATCATGTTTTACATATTGTTAATGTTAACATTGATAATCCTTTATCCGGGGATCATTTTTTTTCCGTTTCCCAAAACCGTCCCAACCCGGCAGATGTCCTCACTTTCGTTGACTTATATGTACCCGGCAGGGGAGAGGTCATCTTTTCTGTGTTTGATGTCATGGGTAGGCTTTTGACCGTTCAGGCAGGGATTCTTGACCGCGGGGAACACACTGTCAGGTTCTATCCGGGGAGTGAGAAATTTTATTTCCTGAATGTTTCCTGGTCAGGACAAAGTTCTGCCATTAAAATTTTCAATCCGGAGCCTGACCCGGATTTATGCAGACTGGAATTG
>JAFGME010000056.1 GCA_016927695.1 Bacteroidales bacterium | reverse complement strand
GGGGCTGCTTACGGAAGCAAAAAAGTGTTCAGGTTCAGGAAGTAACGCATCGTTTTGATCAAACATTAAAGTAAGGCTGTTCGCATAGGAACAGCCTTTTTTGTTTTCACCTGAAAAATTCACAAACATACTTTTTTGCCTCAGGCCTTTCCAATCATCGTGACTGAGCGCTCTCCCCAGGCTTTCCTTTGTAACATCAATATAATCCGGTTTTGCCCCTATTCCCCATTATCCTATATCTTTGCCTGAAAAATCAGCATTATGTACCCTTACATACCGGTAGATCATTACCTGCTGGACGAACTTCTTCCGGAAGAGCATAAGATCATCAGGTCTTCGGTCCGCAACTGGATCAGCCGCTCTGTCGTGCCCATCATCGAAAAGGCAGCACAGCATCATCGTTTCCCCATCCACCTGGTAAAGGAGATGGGAGAACTGGGTATCCTCGGCCCTTTCATTCCTGAAAAATACGGGGGCGCCGGAATGGATCAGATGGCCTACGGGGTCATCATGACCGAGCTTGAGCGCGGCGATTCGGGCGTGAGGTCGGCGGCATCGGTGCAGTCATCCCTGGTGATGTATCCTGTATTTGAATACGGGTCGGAAGAGCAGCGCATGAAGTACCTGCCGGGCCTGGCCAAAGGGGAGATCATCGGGGCTTTCGGCCTCACAGAACCCAACCATGGCAGCGACCCCGGCAGCATGGAGACAAGGATAGTGAAACAAAACGGCCATTACATCCTGAACGGGGCCAAAATGTGGATCACCAATGCCCCTGTTGCTGATGTTGCAGTGGTGTGGGCAAAGGATGAGGAGGGTACAGTACGCGGACTGATCGCCGAAAAGGGGATGCCCGGCTTCACCGCACCGGAAACCAAGGGCAAATGGTCGTTGAGAGCCTCAGTGACAGGGGAATTGGTATTTGACAACGTGGTAATCCCGGAAGAAAATATCTTTCCGGACATAAAAGGCCTGAAAGGACCCCTCAGTTGCCTGAGTTCTGCCCGCTACGGCATCGCCTGGGGAGCCATTGGCGCGGCCATGGACTGCTACAACACCGCCCTGCAGTACTCCCTTGAGAGAAAACAGTTCGGGAAACCCATTGCCTCTTTCCAGCTCACCCAGAAGAAGCTTGCTGAGATGCTCACGGAAATTACCAAAGCCCAGTTGCTGGCCTGGCGCCTTGGAGTGCTGAAAAATGAAGGCAAAGCCACCCCGGCAATAATCTCCCTGGCAAAGCGCAACAATGTGAAGATGGCGCTCAATGTTGCCAGGGAAGCCCGCCAGGTACTCGGCGCCATGGGCATCACCGGCGACTTTCCCATCATGCGGCACATGATGAACCTCGAATCCGTCATCACCTACGAAGGAACACATGATATACACCTGCTCATCACCGGGCAGGACATCACCGGATTACAGGCTTTCAAATGATCCAGATTGCATGGCTAAGAACGAATCCAGATTGTATCCTTCGAAAGTGACCGGCCTTGAGGAGATTTCTCCGGGGGTTTGCCTCCTTTCATTTGATAAGCGTTTTGATTTCAGGCCGGGTCAGTTGCTGGGTTTATCCGTCCTTGAAAATGAAACCCAAAGGCTTTACAGCATTGCTTCCGGCGGGCATGACAGGGATTTTCAGATTCTGTTCGATGTGATGCATCACGGCCATCTTACTCCACGCCTGGCAGTTCTGAAAAAGGGTGATACCGTATTTGTTTCCGGTCCCTTTGGAAGGTTTTTCGGAACGTTGGAGCCTGCATACTGGGTTGCTACAGGTACAGGCATCGCCCCCTTTGTTTCCATGTTCCAGTCGGGATTGGCAAGGAACAAAATTTTACTTCACGGTGGCAGGACAAGGTCTTCCTTTTACTTCCAGGATGATTTTTTGCCGGCTTTCAGTGGGAATTACATCCGCTGTTGCTCCGGAGAGGATTTCGAGGAATACTTCTGTGGAAGGGTGACCGATTTCCTCCTTCAGCAGAATGAGCTCCCTCTCACCCATTTGTATTACCTTTGCGGACGCGCCGAAATGGTCGTCGAAGCCAGGGATATTCTGATATCAAAGGGCATTCATTTCGACAGGATACTTTCGGAGATATATTTCTGATACCATGGCAAAGGAACCGCTTTTCGGGAAAACACTTCAGGAGCTTGAGGAATGGATTGCTGGAAATGGCCTGCCTCGCTTCACTGCCGCGCAAATGGCAGATTGGTTGTATAAGAAGGACATTGGCTCCATTGACCAAATGCTGAACCTTTCCAAAGCCGTCAGGGAAAAGCTTTCTGCCGGATTTAACCTGGGTTTAGCTGGCCCGGCCTCTGTAAGCGAATCTTCCGATGGTACGAAAAAATATCTGTTTCCTGCGGGCAATGGAAAGTTCGTGGAGGCAGCCTATATACCGGAAGCTGAAAGGGCCACCCTTTGTATCTCAACACAGGTGGGCTGCAAAATGGGCTGCCTCTTTTGCATGACGGGCAAACAGGGCTTTCAGGGCAACCTCACTTCAGGAGAGATTCTGAATCAGATAAAAAGCCTGCCGAAAAGGGAGAAACTCACCAACATAGTTTACATGGGCATGGGAGAACCTTTGGATAACCTCGAAAACGTCCTGAGAAGCCTTGAAATCCTGACCTCCGGATGGGGCTTTGGCATGAGTCCGCGCAGGATAACCGTATCGACTATAGGCCTTTTACCGGCCCTCCGGAGATTCATTGAAGAAAGCGAAGCCCATCTGGCAATAAGTCTTCACTCTCCCTTTGAGGACGAGCGGAAAAAGCTCATGCCTGTTGAAAATGTCTTTCCCCTTGAAAAGGTGCTTGAAGTCATCCGAAAATATGATTTTGGAAGGCAACGGCGCATATCTTTCGAGTACATCATGTTCCGCGGCCTGAACGATACTCAGCGCCACGTGAACAGGCTTGCCGCCCTGCTGAACGGCCTTCGCTGCCGCGTGAACCTCATCCGGTTTCATCCCATTCCCGCAACTCCTTTACAACCATCCTCTGAAGAAACCCTGGAAAAATTTCTTGTAGAGCTGAACAGGAAGGGCATAAGAACGACCATACGTGCTTCGAGGGGCCAGGACATTTCCGCCGCATGTGGCATGCTCTCCACAAAAATGAAAAGCCATCCGGCGCCTTAAGCCTCATGCCGGAATACCGGGCCCAAACTTCTGAAAGTTGTCAAAGGGAGAGATGTAACTTTTGTTTTCCGGAAAACAGATTGCACCCGGATGCTGAAATATTACTCAATCAAAATCTTATTTCAATTCGGTTGACATTGGCAGAAAGGGAAAAAAAAGACCTCCAACCTTTAACTTATGAATTACTCAACCTGCTGACATGCCCTTTTTATTTATGGCTGTGACCGGCAGAAGCATTGGACTTTATTTTCTCATAGATTTCATTAAATTTCCTGTCTGCTTTGAGCGAATTGAATTCTTCAACCCGGTCAAAATAACGTATGTCATCATATCCTTTGTCTGCAGCTTCACCAAGCTTTTCCAGGGCTTTGCCCCTCTGACCCAGGTTTATGCATGCAATTGAAAGCCTTACCAGGGGCCAGGATTCTTCAGGAAGCAGGGCTTCGCAAACCTCCATGAATTTTGCCGCCGTAAAGTATTTTCCTTGTTTCATAAACACATAATGCTGCTCCCATGCATTTCTCCAGATGTATTCATGCAGTCGGACATACATGTTTTTCAGAGCATCACAGTTTTCCGACTGTATATGTTTCTTCAAATAATCATTTTCCTTCCGCCACCAACGTACTGATTTTACCGGATGACCGGGGTTCAGGGAGGTCAGGCTGATGTCTGTGATTGCCGTTTCATAAATATCGCGGAGTCTTTTTTCAGAGTATGTGATCATTTCCGTCTGTGAAGAACTAATTTCTGCATCTGACAGGTATAAAAGAGAAAAGTCAGCCTGGTTATCATCATTTTCCTCAGCAAGTCCCTTCAGATAATTTCTCTTTTTTTTGTTAAACTGATTTTCCAGGAATGTATCTTTCAGGGCGCATTCAGGATAATAAGATTCATTTCTGAGGTTGGAATGAATATCACGAATAAGGCCGGTATCTTTGGGTATCAGGCCGTCTCTCATGGCGTTGGCTTCCAGAAGAAGGAAAGCATCTCTTACAATTTCCTCAGGTGGCCATTCATGATAGCCATCATAGAACAACAACTGGTTGCCATTGGGTTGATCGCATAAAACCGAGTCTATGTCAAGCATCTCAATGTAATTCATATCTTTCCAGCCCACGATTCCGGTCCAATAGAAATCATTCCCGGGTGTTGGTCTGAGGGAAGCGGGATATCCTGCTCCGCAGGCAATAACAGTGTAAATCCTGCCGGAAGCTATGGCCATCATCCCTGCAGCCCTTGCTCCACCGGAAAAACCCATAGCAATCAGCCGGTTCAGATCCAGCGAAAACCTTTGATAAGTGTCTTCGTAAAGGGCATTAAAAGCCTTTATCACAGGCTCCCATGGACCATTCCTGGCATTGTAGGAGCAAACCAGGATATATCCGAATTCGTTGGCGAGTGCTGAATATTTCTCCACCGGTACCAACGCCCTGGCCCCCGGCTCAAAAATGAAGACAACCGGCCATGCCAGACTTTCATCATACCCGGAAGGAAGAAAAAGAGAGTAAGACTCTGTTGTGTCCTTTTCACATATTACAACGTTTGAGATTTCACCTTTAGTGAATACCTGCTGGCACAGGGCGGAGCCAGGCGTGACAAGCGCTGCCAGAAAAACAATGTTTTTTATATATTCAATAATATTTCCTGACATTAACAAAGCCGTTTTACTTTTTCCTTCTGGATGAGTGTTTATATGTATTAGACATCCAATATATTATGATCGCAATAAATACAATTTCCATCAGAATCAAGTCCGGTGACTTCAGTGATATACCCGACCCTTGAAATGACTATTCTCCGGCAACCCGGGCAATATGTGTTTTGCCCTTCCTTTTCGATTACATTTCCGATGTACACGTAGTGCAATGATTGCCTTGCGATATGGTAAAAATCCCTGAGGGTTGCGACGGGGGTCATCTCATGGGTCATTTCATACATGGGAAAATACCTTGAAATATGAAGGACAGTATCCCGGCCCAGATGGTTTGCGATCCAATCCACCATCCGCCGGAAATCTCCGGGATCGTCGTTGGCATTTGTAATAACAAGGTTGGTGATTTCAATATGCTTATTGCATTTTTTAAGTAACAGCAGGGTGTCGAGCACAGGTTGAAGCCCCGATGAGGTGTAGCTTTTATAAAACGCTTCAGTGAACCCTTTCAGGTCCACACTGAAAGCATCCATAAAAGGCACAAGTTCGAGCAAGGGAGCGGGATTGATAAATCCGTTGGTGACCATAGCATTCAGCAATCCTGTTTCTTTGGCCCTGATGGCCGTATCTTTCATGAATTCAAACCATACTGCGGGTTCATTATAGGTGTAGGCAATTCCAATATTTTCATTATGGGATAAGGCATTTCGGACAATCTGCTCCGGGCTGTACTGGTGCAGGTAGGGATGATCTTCCGTACCGGTTTGGGAGATTTCCCAGTTCTGGCAGAATTTGCATCTGAGGTTACAACCGAGGCTGCCGATGGAATAGATTTCCTTTCCGGGATGAAAATGGTAGAGCGGTTTCTTTTCAACAGGGTCGAAATGGCTGGAACAAATACGGCCATACACAGTGGTCATCAATTCACCCTCATGATTTATTCTTACCCTGCATATTCCCTCTTTGCCGGGAGATATAATGCAATTATGGGGACAAAGGGTGCAACGGACCTTGTGATCTTCCTGAGGAAGGTAAAAAGAGGCCTTGTGGTGATGATTCATAAATACAACAATTAACCTGATTATGCGATCCTTCCCAATACACTCTCCCACAGGAGTTACACTGAAAAAACGCATGAAAATATTTTCTGGTATTCTCCGGGATTAATGCCAGAACGCTTTCTTTATCTGCTGATTGTATAATTCCGTTACATTCAATGCAGCGCGGGCTGACATGAGTGCAGTTTTTCAGATCAAATCTTTGGATCACTTCGTTGATTTGCCTTGCGGGCCTGTCGGACCGTATGAAGTAGCCGTGTGTAACACTGCCGTTTTTCAGAATGCCTATATCGCGGGTAAGAATGATCCTTTTTTCTTTCAGGGCCAGCCTGATGATCTCCTGATCTTCAAAGTCATTTTGATAAAGGGTGTCGAATCCTGACATGCGCAGATACCTTGCCAGTTTACCCAAATGAACATCAAGGATGAATTTGATTTTTCGCAACGGCTCTGGTCGCAAGCGGGTAACATCTTTAATATCAATGCTTTCAAAAACAGGATAAACAGAAATATGATCATTGTTTCCGGGTTTATAAAAGAAAGAAACAGATTCACCGTTGGCCAGGATCAGGTCCACTTCAGTGTGAGGCACACCGATGGCTTCGATAACGTCTTTCACAGTGGGTGTACCGAAAAATGTGTAGCTAAAGGTGCTTTTTTTCCTTTTCTGAGAGAGGAAATCGTTCAATTCCTCATAAAACCTGAAATAGGCAGTTGCAGGCATTTACTGAATATTTGCAGTTTTTTCCGGGTGGCATCATCCTGATCTGATCGTACAGGGTTTGAGCAACCTGAAATGATAAAGATACGATAAAATGCAACAGCCGCCTGATCCGCTGAAAAAATGCTGAAGAAAATGTGTTCACACAGGCAGAAATGAGATGCCTGTGGCATTGGTTTCGCTGTAGAACAGAGTAATACTGTATCACTTGACTGCGCCGGCTACATCCTTTTTTTTTTGAAGCCGGTTCTAAACAGGATGAAAAGAATGGGAAAAGCAGTAGAATTTAAAATTAAAAATGTGTGCCGGTTTACGGCAGGTATCTCAAATTTCCCGAAATTTGCCGGCACTGAATATAACTCAATGGAAATAAAGCTGGTTGATAAAAGAAAGGATTTAAAGGCGTTTATCGACTTCCAGTTCACACTTTACAGGAACGACAAATTCTGGATTCCTCCCCTGAAAAAGGATGAACTCAGCATTTTATCTGCGGATAAAAACCCGGCTTACTCCTTTTGTGATGGCCGTTTTTGGATGGCAAAGGACGGCAAAGGCCGTGTTGTCGGAAGGATAGGGGCGATTGTCAACCACAAATACAATGAAAAAACCGGGCGAAAACTGGGTCGTATCACCCGGATGGAATTCATGGATGACGAAGAGATAAGCACAAAGCTTTT
>JAFGME010000055.1 GCA_016927695.1 Bacteroidales bacterium | reverse complement strand
TTTGCCGTGGGAACGGTCGGATTTGCCGGGGTGTTGGGCATTCTGATACTTGGCCATCTGGTCACCATTCCCACCGCACTTGCCATCTCAGAAATTGCCACGAACCAGAAAGTAGAAGGGGGTGGCGAGTATTTTATCATCTCAAGATCATTCGGGTTAAACATTGGCGCAACCATTGGAATTGCCCTTTATTTGTCACAGGCCGTCAGTGTTGCTTTTTATATCATTGCTTTCACTGAGGCATTCCAGTATCTTTTTGACTGGTTATATCAGCAAAACGGGATTTTCCTTCCCCGGCAGGTGATCAGCATCCCGTCCATGCTGTTGCTGGCGCTGCTTATCCTGAAGAATGGAGCCGGTATCGGGGTTAAAACACTGTACATTATTGCATCCATTTTATTTCTGGCCATTTTGCTTTTTTTTGCGGGGCATACCGATTATTCTCCTCCCGTCAACTTTTCATTGCTGTCGGTCAAAGGCACCGGCGATTTTCCTTTTTTTATAGTATTTGCCATTGTTTTTCCTGCTTTTACAGGAATGACAGCAGGGGTGGGCCTTTCAGGCGACCTGAAAAACCCGGGCAGAGCTATACCGGTCGGAACCATTACAGCCACGATCACGGGAATGATTATATATGTTTTTATTTCGTGGAAACTGGCCATGTCAGCCAGTCCTGAGGATCTGGCGGGCAATCAGCTCGTAATGAGCAATATAGCTGTCATCGGGAAGATTATTATTCCCATCGGTCTTGCTGCGTCAACACTTTCCTCAGCCATTGGATCTATTCTGGTTGCCCCAAGGACATTACAGGCGCTTGCAAAAGACAGAAGCCTGCCCCTGACCCGCACCAATTATTTTTTTTCCAGGGGAAAAGGCGACACTTCGGAGCCGTTTAATGCTACGCTGATAACTTCCTGCATTGCCCTGATTTTTATTGCACTGGGCAATGTAAATGCCGTAGCACAAATCATTTCAATGTTTTTCATGGTCACTTACGGGTCGCTGTGCCTCATCTCTTTCCTTTATCATTTTGGGGCCGATCCTTCCTACAGGCCTGTTTTCAAATCAAGGTGGTATATTTCTTTACTTGGATTTCTGATGTGCTTCTGGTTGATGTTCCAGATCAATACACCTTATGCGCTGGTTTCGATAGTCCTGATGATTCTGCTCTATTTTCTCATATCAAATACCCATAGGGAAAGAGGAGGCATCCAGGACATTTTCCAGGGCGCCATGTTCCAGATCAGCAGAAATATTCATATATTCCTTCAAAAATCCAAAAAAGCAAATCCTGAAGAAAAATGGAGACCTTCTGCCGTTTGTATTTCCAAAGCCACACTGCACCGTGATAAAGTGTTAAGGTTTTTAGACTGGATTGCATTCAAATACGGCTTTGCCACATACATCCACCTGGTGGATGGGTACTATTCCCGCGCAACCTACCGGCAATCCAAAGAAATGTTAGAGAAGCTGCTTGCCAGGGCTGATCTGAAAAGCCATGTTTATCTTGACACCCTGATCTCCCCTTCGTACACTTCGGCAATAGCCCAGATCATACAGTTGCCCAGCATTTCAGGTATGGAATACAATATGATCATCTTTGAATTCGACAAAGAGAATCCTGACAATCTCACACAGATTGCCGAAAACATACCCCTGAGTAAGGCAGGTTATATGGATGTTGGCATCCTTGCATCCTCACGGAGAATAACCAACAACCGGCAAGGTATTCATGTATGGATCCGCACCACTGATATGGAGAACAGCAATCTTATGATACTGCTCAGTTATGTTATACTGGGCCATCCGGCCTGGAAAGGGGGTAAAATAAAAATCTTCAACATCTGCAAAGCACAGGATTATGCAGATACGAAAGAAAAACTTATGAACCTCATCCAGACAGGACGCCTTCCCATTGCACCGGGAAACATTGAAATCATCAGAATTGATGAGAGCGTGAATCCAAAAAGCCTGATCAACGCCAAATCAGCAGAAGCAGGTTTAACCGTATTGGGTTTCAGGGAGGAGCAATTGAAACATTATCAGGAATTGTTCACAGGGTATGGGCAAATAGGAGACATACTCTTTGTGAATGCAAGCAGGGAGCGGAAAATCTGACGGACTTCAGCATATATCCGTCACTTGCCGGAAGGTTTTATGGTTCCGTCTTTCAGCCTTTTCATATATGAATCCAGGTCCCGCTTAATTTCCGGGGCCATGATCACCAGTCCGATCATGTTGGGAAAAGCCATGCACAGTACCATCATGTCGGAAAAATCCATTACGGCCATGATGTCGGAGGAAGCGCCGATGACAATGCAGGCAAGAAAAAAAAGCTGATAGGTGATATCAGACACTTTACGGGTTCCAAAGATTTTTTTACTCCATCCGCCAACCAGGTAATCAAAACCCTTCAATCCATAATACGACCAGGATATAAGCGTTGAAAAAGCAAAAAGTGTAACCGCCACCATAAGCAGATAGGGAAACCATGGAAAAACAGAACCAAAAGCAGCGGAAGTCAGCAGAACGCCTTCAAGTCCTTTCGTATCCGAGAATCCCGTAAAAATGATCACCAGGGCTGTCATAGTGCATACCACCACAGTATCCACAAAGGGTTCAAGGAGAGCAACAATACCCTCGCTTACAGGTTCATCCGTTCTGGCTGCAGAATGAGCTATGGAAGCGCTTCCCACTCCGGCTTCATTGGAAAAAGCCCCTCTCTGAAAGCCATAAATCAGCACTCCGACAAAGCCTCCCTTCATGGCTTCGGGGGAGAATGCACCATGAATGATAAGCATAATGGCATCATCGGCATAAGAGATGTTCATCCCAATAATCACCAATGCCACCGAAACATAAAAGAGAGCCATAAATGGGACAATCCTGCCGGTGACACGGGCAATGCTTTTTATTCCACCAATAATTACAAGTCCGACAAAGAAAGCCATCACCAGACCATACCAGGCGCCGTGATTTTGCATGGAAGGGAAGAAGACCTCAAATTGCCTGAAAGCCTGGTTGGCCTGTAGCATATTCCCCCCTCCCACCGATCCTCCGATCACGAGGATAGCAAACAGGAATGCGAGGACAAGACCCAGGACACCCATATTTCTTTTTTTCAGGCCATATTTCAGGTAGTACATGGCTCCACCCGACACTGTGCCGTTTTCATCTATTCTCCGGTATTTCACTCCCAGGGTACATTCGGCAAACTTTGACGCCATCCCTAACAGTCCGGCCATGATCATCCAGAGGGTGGCCCCGGGCCCGCCAATGGTTATCCCAATGGCAACACCCGCTATATTCCCCATTCCAACCGTAGCGGAAAGCGCTGTGGTCAATGCCTGGAAATGGGACACCTCACCTCCCGAACCCGGCTTGTCATATTTACCCCTGATCAGTTGGATTGCATGGGTGAATCCCCTGATATTAATGAACCGCATGAAGAGGGTAAAAAAAGTCCCCCCAAAAATAAGCCACAGAACAATCAGTTTCAACGGAGCTTCCACTGGAGCGCCATGTTCATCAGTAACAGGTTCTCCAAGATCATCATACACCTGTTTATCGTATATTCCTGCAGCCGAAAAAGGGTCCCAGAAAAGGATACCGGATAAAACTTCCACAAATGGAGAAAAAGCCCTGTCAATTCTTTGACTCAAAGTGAGTTCCATAGTATCCCCCTTCAACCGGCCATCAGACTCCGCAGATTGAGAAAAAATGCAGGAAGTATAAGAAAAAACAAGAATAAAAAAAATGATCCGACACACAGATTTTATCTTACAGGCCATATTATTTCCCTTGTGATTTCAATTCGTCCATCTTTCTGAAATAGGATTTTGTTTCTTTCATTATCACGGAAGACAGCAACAGCAAAGCAATGAGGTTCGGGATGGTCATAAAAGTGATCACCATATCCACGAAATGCCAGACCAGGTCACTGCCCCAGATGCATCCAAAAAAAACGAAAAGCCCGTATAAATAATGATATGGTTTAATGTATGCTTCTCCGACAAGATAATTTACCGCCCTCGTACCATAATAAGACCAGGAGATGATGGTACTGAACGCGAAAAGAAGAAGTCCGATGGCCACCACGTGGGACGCCAGGGATTCAAGCCCGATTTTGGCAAGACCGGCCTGCATGCCGGACACCGTCATGGTGTTGTTATCGGTGGCCGTGTGCCATACCCCTGTAACGATGATGACGAGGGCCGTAAGGCTGCAGATGATCAGTGTATCGACGAGGGGCTCAAGGGAAGCGACAAGGCCTTCCCTGGCTGGGTATTCGGTTTTTGCTGCGGCATGCGCAATCGGTGCAGAACCCTGGCCGGCCTCATTGGAGAACAATCCGCGCCTGACGCCCCATAGCATGGTCATAATAAAGGTAGAACCGGCAAAACCACCCACTGCCGCTGTCCCTGTAAAGGCATCCGTTACAATGAGAGCAAATGCCGAAGGAAGTTCTTTGTACATAATTGCCAAAACTACCATTGCACTCACAAAATACATGATTGCCATGACCGGAACCAGTTTTGAGGTGACTTCGGCAATCCGGCGTATGCCTCCGACAATTACCATCAGAACCAAAGCAGTGATGATGGTGGCCGTGATATATTTGGATGGAAAAGAAAAGCCTGCAAATGACACCTGAACCGGGATGTTATAACTGCTGTGAAACACCTGGGTCATGGAATTCGACTGGGCCATATTTCCGGTGCCGAGCGAGCAAAGAATGGCTGCGCAGGCAAATATGACCGCCAGAACTTTTGCAAACACAGGGGCATGATAAATTTCAGCTATGCCATTTCTGATGTAATACATCGGTCCGCCGGAAACGGTCCCGTCAGCGCCAAAGGTTCTGTATTTATGTGAAAGCGTGCACTCTGAGTATTTTAAAATCATTCCTAAAAAACCGGTCACCCACATCCAGAAAATGGCCCCCGGACCCCCTAAATATATGGCCAAAGACACCCCCACAATATTGCCTGTTCCAACAGTGGCCGACAAGGCCGTGGTCAAAGCCCTGAAATGGTTGACATCCCCTTTATCCTCCTTATTGTCATATTTTCCTGCCACAATCCGGATGGAATGCCACAGGCGGGTTACATTCAGGAATTTCAGCCGGATGATAAAATAAATTCCTGTTGGAATAAGCATCAGCAAAACCGCGTACACTCCAATGTAATCATTATAGGCTTGTATAAGGCTGTCAAATCGTTCAAGAATACTCATAAAATGATATTTCAAAGGTGTCAGGAAAACAAATTGCGGGCTAATTTATAAATTTCCGCCAAAACAGACAGTTATGCCAAGGAACAATTTCGGCAAAACGGCATTATTTGCCTTTCAGCAATTGCTTCATACGGTTGATTTGCTCGACAGTTCCGAGCACAAACAGTTTGGAGCCGGGAATGACTCTTGTTTCAGGTGAAGGATTAAGAAAATATTGACCTTCAGGGGATTTGTATCCAATGATGTTGGCGCCTGAAATTTTCCTGATCCCGATCTCATGAATGGTTCTCTGCATGGAACCCTCAGGGAGTTCATCACACACGATTTCCTGCAGGTTGGTAGGATCCTGCCCGTGTACAGAGAGATGGTCTAAAAACTCAATTATATCGGGCCTTGCCACCAGGTTGGCCATATGAGCGCCTCCCACTTTCTCAGGAAGCACCACATTATTTACTCCGGCCATCCGTAGCTTGGCCGCAGAGCTTTCATTCGATGCACGGCTGATGATCACAAGTTCAGGATTCAGAGATCGGGCGGTGAGCGAAACATAAAGGTTGTCGGCATCCATTGGCAGGGTGGTAATCAGAGCCCTGGCGGTTCTGATGTTGGCTTTCAGCAAAACTGCGTCCAGGGTGGCATCCCCCTCAATAAAAACATCCCTTTTTTCAACCAAATCATTCCCCGTGGCACTGCTCTGATCGATGATGATGTACCTGTAAGAGTGAGCCTTCAATTCTTTAACTGCCTGCTGGCCGTTACGGCCATAACCGCATACAATGACATGGTTTTCCATTTTCCTGATTGATTTCTTTTGATATCCTTTGATAAAAACGCCAAGCTGCCCCTCGAAAAAATGGGCAGAGAGGGTAGTAAGTGCATAAGCATATGTGGTGAAACTGGAGATGATCAGAAATATGGTGAATACCTTTCCGGCAACCGACAGCTTGTGTATTTCTCCAAAACCCACTGTGGAGGCTGTTATCACGGTCATATAGATGGCATCAAGAAACGGATCACCTTCAATGATCATGTAGCCCAGGGTTCCGATAGTAATCACGGAACAAAACATCACAACCCCGATGATGATCCTTGTCCTGCCGGAAAGACGTTCCATATTCTGTAATTAATCTGCCTCAACAAAGATAAATAAAGTTGAAATTCAAGTATCAGGGATTTCTTATTATCGCAGAACCAATAGAACAATTCAGGCAACGTTTCCTGTCACAATATTGTTTTTTTAAGTGCAGCAGAGCCTGCGATTCAAGCGCCGAACCGGGTATGATGCCCAGCGACTTCCATGTTCTGATGATGTTGTTTTCCTCCGGCGGAAGATGTTCAATCCATGATACAGCTTTTTCTACCAGGGCAGGCATATTCCTCTCTTTGCCATAAAGCAGCATAAAAGGCACCACTATGTTCATGAGCAGTTTTTCGGCAGATGATTTGCCGAACCTTTTGATTTTCGGCGCTGACTTCTTCCCTATCCGGTAATGGTCGGTCCAGTAATCGGAAGCCGTGAGATCATTCAAAAAAATGAGATCACTGAAATGTTCAGCAGACAGGAAACACGAGAAGACACTTCCGGTCCGTCCCAACAGGCAGGCAAATTGCGAAAGCCTGATGTCGGGGAAGCCGGCAGGCCTCATTCGGGCATATTTCCAGATGTGCCGGGGCAAGGGATTCAAATGATGTGTGGCGGCCAGATACCCGTATTCCTTTTTAAGCGATCCGGGATATTCGTCGGTGATTTTTCCCTTTAACAGTCCTGCCTGCCCCAAAAGCAGCGCTTCCAACCGGAAAGGGTTTCCTTTCATCCTGGCGATAAGCTTTACCGGAGTATTCCTTGCCACCATCATCATGGCCCCGGCATTGACTTTCAAACCAAATCCCCAGGCCAGCCATTCAAAAAACACCTGTTCCCAGTCCATCATAACGCTGTCAAGGTTTCCCAAAATACCGGCCGCTTTCTCCTCCATTTTCTCGACAAAAAGTCTTGAAAGCCAGTTTTTTACCACCACATCATTGACGTCTCTCAGCAGCCTGCCACAGGGTATGCCATCGAGGCTGCTTTCCATCTCCTGAAACCTTACAAACAGCTTTTCATCAAACAATCCTCTGAGTTCAAGCTCCGGGATGGGTTCCCCGTTTTGCCTCCTGATGTCTGCATCATGCAGGTACACCACATGCAGGATGATGTTATTATAAGCTTCATCCTTATGATGGCGGTGGCTGAGCCAATCGGAGGATTTCACATGAATCTCCACATTTCCGGCCCAGAGGGTTCCCCCCAATTTGATACGGGCATTGAAAAAATCCGGACCTGCATCGGTATTCCGTATGCCGGGATGAACAATCTCCAGGTCACTGTACCCTGACCTTAGTTTTTGGGCATCCATTAACCTGTATTGCCAGATGTAATAAAGAAATTCCTCCGTCATGGATAATATTTTCGGGTTTTACTATCTGCAAAAATATCAAAAAACCTCAAATGCTTATATAACATTCACTTCTTTTTCAAGCGAAACGCCGAAAGTTTTTTTCACAGAGACTTCAATCCGGTCTGCGAGCTCAAGTATTTCATCAGGCCGGGCATTTCCATGATTCACGATAACGAGGGCCTGCTTATGGTACACCCCTGCATTGCCCAGCTTAATCCCTTTCCATCCGCAGGTTTCGATGAGCCAGCCAGCAGCCAGTTTATAGTTACCGGAAGGCAGCCTGAAGGCGATGATGCCCGGAAACCGGTTTTTCAAATCTTCATAAAAACCCGGCAAAACCTCCGGATTTTTAAAAAAGCTGCCTGCATTACCCAGCACTCCGGGATCGGGGAGTTTAGACCTTCTGATCCGGCATACCGCATCCCTCACATCCCGCACACCGAACCCGCTTTTACCTGTATTTTTCACCTCCTCAAACAGGTTTCCGTATCCAAGTTTCAGCTCAGGATACCTGGATAACCTGAGAGTAACAGAGGTGATTAAAAAACGCCCTTTCATGCCGGATTTGAAAATGCTGTTCCGGTAACCCAATTCACAATCCTTTGCAGACAATACCACCTCCTTTTGCGAAAGCAAATCAACTGCTTCGACGGAGTGCAGCACATCGGCAATTTCAACTCCGTAAGCGCCAATGTTCTGCACCGGGGCGGCCCCAACGGTGCCGGGAATCAGCGAGAGGTTTTCGATCCCTCCAAGTCCTCTGTTTACGGCATATTCCACCAGTATGTCCCACTTTATCCCCGAACCGGCCTTCAGAAATATCTCCCGGGGATTATCCGCCACCATACCGATACCTTCAAAACCAGTATGAATGATCATTCCATTGAAATCTCCGGTGAAAAGCACATTGCTTCCTTCCCCTAAAACAAAACTGTTTATACCGTTATCACGGCAAAATCCGACTGCCTGGCATATATCGCCTGTGGAAGCAACCCTGCAATAATATTTTGCATCTATATTGAATCCGAAAGTGTTTAGTTCCTTCAGGGGATAATCTCGCTGGATATTCATTATTATTTGAGAAATTTGCAGAAACTTATTTCCCGGTAAAAATAGAACATAGTTGGTAAAGCAGCCCCGGAATAATTCAAAAAGCAGCGAAAGTAACAAAAAAGCTGTAGTTTCGGTGATCAATGATTTGGTTACGGACCAGAGGGTGCATAAGATATGTACCACACTGGTCGAAGAGGGTTTTGATGTACTGCTTGCCGGCCGGAAAAAAAGAGACAGCAGCGAAACAGGTGAAAGAGAATACCCTGTAAAACGGATGAAACTGATATTTGAGAAAGGCCCCCTGTTTTACGCCGAATTTAACCTTAGACTGTTTTTATTCCTGATCACAAAAAGGATGGATTTGCTTTATGCCAATGACCTTGACACCCTTTTGCCAAACTATCTGATCAGCCGGTTAAAAGGAAAGCCCCTGATTTATGACAGCCATGAATTTTTCACTGAAACCCCTGAGGTCATCCACAGACCTGTAGTAAGAAAAATATGGCTGTGTATCGAGAAGGCCATTTTCCCCAAACTGAAAGACGTTTTCACAGTTAGCAGTTCCATTGCAAATGAATATAAAAGCCGTTACAACACCGATGTCAGGGTGTTGAGGAATGTTCCACGGCGTATGCACCAGACGCACCTCAAAACAAGAGGAGAGCTTCAATTGCCTGAAGATAAAAAAATCGTTTTGTTGCAGGGATCGGGGATCAACATTCAGAGGGGGGCGGAAGAGCTGGTGGAGGCTATGCCATTCACTGAGGGGATAATTTTACTGGTTATCGGGGGCGGGGATGTGATCGGAAGTTTAAAAAACAGAGCCCGTGAAATGCACCTGGACAGGAAAATCATTTTTAAACCCGGGATGCCTTATGAAGAATTGTTTCATTACACCGCCAACTCGGATCTGGGGATAACCATTGACAAGGACACCAACCCAAATTACAGGTATAGTTTACCCAACAAACTTTTTGATTACATACAGGCGGGTATCCCTGTGCTGGCCACCCCGCTGCCTGAAATCAGGAAAATTGTTGAAGAATACGGTATAGGAGGGTTTATTACCGATCACGACCCCCGAAAAATAGCGCTTACTATATCGCATCTTCTCTCTGATGAGGAGAAAATGGCCGGATGGAAAAAGAATACAAAAAAAGCGGCAGAATTTCTTTGCTGGGAAAAGGAAAAAATTGTGCTGGTTAACGTACTGAAAAAATATGCCTGAAAAAGCCCTGCATATAGTGTCATTTGACATTCCCTATCCCCCCAATTACGGGGGGGTGATTGATGTTTATTATACCATCAAAGAGCTTCACAGGATGGGTATAAAAGTACATCTTCATTGTTTTGAATATCCGGGCCGCGACCGGAAAAAAGAGCTGGAGGAGGTGTGTGAAAGTGTCATATACTACCCAAGACTACTCGGACTGAAATACGCTCTTTCGTATAAACCATATATCGTCAACAGCAGAAAGTCGGATGATCTTTTGCAGAACCTGCTGAAGCGCCCCTGTCCGGTCATGTTCGAAGGGCTTCACAGTTGCTTTTACCTGGCGCATCCCGCACTGAAAAACAGGTTCAAGATATACAGGGAAAGCAACATTGAACACCATTATTACTTTCATTTGTTTTTGTCGGATAAAAGGCTAACCCGCAAACTTTACTACCTTGCTGCCAGCCTCAAACTTTACATGTACCAGAGGATACTGAAACATGCCGGGCTGATGATCGTAGTTTCAAAAAAAGACACAGATTACCTCAGGAAAAATTTCCCCGGCATCAGGGTGGAGTATCTGCCCAGTTTCCATGGCAATAACAAGGTGGAATGTCTTACCGGGAGCGGAGACTATGTTTTATATCATGGCAACCTTGAAATCCCGGAAAATGAAAGGGCGGCAATATTCCTCATCAGGAAAGTATTCAGCGGATCGGATATCCCGTTTACAGTGGCCGGAATGAAACCCACCCGGAGGCTTGCAAAGATTTGCAGGGCATATAATGTCAGGCTCATTGAAAACCCCGGTTCCGCAGAAATGGATGAACTGATCCGGCAGGCCCACCTCAACCTGCTGTACACTTTTCAGGATACCGGACTCAAACTAAAGCTCATCAATGCTCTTTACAAGGGAAGGCATTGTGTATCAAACAGTAAAATGCTGAATGGGAGCGATCTGGATCATTTATGCCATATTTCAGATACGGTAGCCGGTTTAAAAAACACAGTGAAGCAACTCATGAAGTCCCCATTTACAGAGGATATGTTAACATACCGGCGCAGAGAACTTAAAAAAAGGTCGGAACAAAAAAATGCCGAAAGATTAATACAGCTCATTTTCCCCGGAGATTAACCTGCCATTTTCGCACTTGTATGTTCTGGCCGGAAAATCCTTAAAAAGAGAATAATCGTGGGTAGCCATGATCACAGCCCTTCCTGACGAATTAATTTCCATCAGCAGTTTCAGGATACCTTTTGAGGTTTCAGGATCCAGGTTTCCGGTAGGCTCATCCGCAAGTATGATTTCAGGATTGTTAACCAGCGCCCGTGCAATGGCAACCCTTTGCTGCTCACCCCCGGAAAGCTGATGGGGCATTTTGAACTTTTTATCCTCAAGGCCCACCCTGGAAAGTACTTCGCCAGTGCGTTCCGCTATTTTACCCTTGTCTTTCCAGCCGGTCGCTTTCATAACAAACCCCAGATTCTCTGACACGGTGCGGTCGGTCAGAAGTTGAAAATCCTGAAAAACGATCCCCAGCTTGCGCCTCAGGTATGGAATTTCTTTTTTTCTGATCTCGCCCAGATTATATCCTGCCACTTTCCCGGATCCCTGTTTGAGCGGCAAATCGGCATATATCGTTCTGAGCAGGCTGCTTTTGCCGCTGCCCGTGATGCCGATAAAATAAACAAAACCGTTTACCTCCAGTTCAAAATCAACACCTGAAAGGATGAGGTTTTCCCCCTGAAAAACAGCCGCATTTTTAAAAACAATCACGTTTTCCCGATCCATAATCCCAATTTTTAATCCGGCTCAAACTTAAACAAAATAATGATTTACAGCAAAGCTTTCCATCATTGTTCCCACCCCCGCCAATTCACCCGGTATCCCCCTTGCACATTCACAAGCCGGAATATACACGGATGCTATACAATGCGCTATTTTTTGAACAATTATTGCCTTGTTT
>JAFGME010000054.1 GCA_016927695.1 Bacteroidales bacterium | reverse complement strand
CAATCAGGTGCGAAACATTTCTCATCAACCATAATTCTGAAAAATGCTATATTAGCGGCAGTAACTTTATTAGAATTTTGCCAATGAAAGAATATCAAACCATCGAATTCGAACAAAGGGGCGATCTGGGCATTGTATGGCTCAACCGCCCTGAAATCCACAATGCTTTCAATGAAGTGATGATCTCTGAACTGATCGGATGTTTTGAGGCGATCAATGAGATGAAAGATGTAAGGATAGCCATACTCCGGGGCCGCGGTAAATCGTTTTGCGCCGGCGCCGACCTGAACTGGATGCGCGGTGTGGCCAATTATTCCTACGAACAAAATTTCAGGGAAAGCCTGAACCTGTCGAAATGCTTTTATACCATTTACACCTGTAAAAAACCCACCATTGCCATGGTTCACGGCGCTGCCATCGGCGGGGCGAACGGGCTGCTGGCCTCCTGCGATTTTGCATACGCCGACGAAAACACCACTTTTTCACTCAGCGAAGTGAAGATCGGGATCATTCCGGCCTGTATCTCGCCATACGTGATCAAAAGGGTGGGGGAGTACGGGTCAAAGGAGCTGATGATCACAGGAAAAAGAATCAAAGGACCGGAGGCCGAACATCACAGGTTGATTAACAAATCACTTTCCTCTGAGGAATTTGAGCCTTATGTGGACTCTGTGGTCGCACTGCTCAGGACAAGCGGGCCCATGGCCATGACACAATGCAAGAGCCTGATATACAATATCTCCAACAATGAAAGCATTGAGCAGGCCCTGGAATCAACAGCCCGGATGATCGCCGGGATTCGCGCCAGTGAGGAAGGGCAGGAGGGGATGGCCGCCTTCCTGGAGAAAAGAAAACCGGGATGGGTGAGATAAAATATTCTGAGAATTGTTCAACCGGCGCCAATATCAGGGAAGCAGAAAATGCAGAAAGCAATTCCGGATTACCCTTCATGCAGGCAATCCCTGACAGGTAAAAACAGAATATTTCTAAAATTATAAGCAGTTCAAAGAAAAGCTTTAATATATTAGCGTCAAAATTCTCAAATTATTCAAATGAACATCTTCAAAAAAATTCTGATCGCCAACCGTGGCGAAATTGCAGTAAGGGTGATACGTTCGGCGAAAGAACTTGGCATCCGGACGGTGGCAGTGTATTCGGTGCCGGACGAAGAGTCCTTGCATGTGGATCTGGCTGATGAAGCATGGTGTATCGGCGGGGCCGACCTGGGTGAAACATACCTTAATATCCCGAAAATCATCGGAATAGCATTAAAGTCGGGCTGCGAGGCCATCCATCCCGGTTATGGTTTTCTGGCTGAGAATCCTGCCTTTGTCAAAGCCTGCGAGGATGCCGGGATGGTCTTCATCGGCCCTGATTCCAGGGCCATCAGGTTGATGGGCAACAAGATCGAATCAAGGGAGTATGTGAAAAAAATAGGAATCCCAATGACAGAGGGCATAACGGGCGACAAAGAAGCCCTGTTACGGGATGCGGAAAGCATACCGCTGCCCCTGCTGGTGAAAGCGGCCGCAGGAGGCGGGGGAAAGGGGATGCGAATCGTCAACGACCTGAAGGAGTTGCCCTCCATCCTTGAAAGCACGGAGCGTGAGGCCAAATCCTACTTTGGAGACGGAACCGTCTATATAGAAAAATACATTGAGGAACCCCGCCACATTGAAATACAGGTCATCGCCGACCATCACGGCAATACCGTTCATTTATTCGAAAGGGAATGTTCCATTCAGCGGAGGCACCAGAAGATCATAGAGGAGTCGCCTTCTGTGACCCTCACGCCTGAGATACGAAAAAAAATGGGGGACGCAGCCGTCAGGATAGCTTCCGGAATAGGGTACAGGAATGCCGGAACGGTTGAGTTCCTTGTGGATAAGGATCTAAACTTCTTCTTTCTTGAAATGAATACCCGCGTTCAGGTGGAACATCCTGTCACTGAAATGGTTACAGGAACAGATATTGTCAGGGAGCAGATATTGATTTCTGCCGGAAACCCGCTCAGCTTCACCCAGACAGATCTGACACAAACCGGCCATGCCATTGAATGCAGGATATATGCCGAAGACCCGTCGAATAATTTTCTTCCCTCACCGGGCATCATGACTATGTATGCTGAACCGCAGGGGGATGGCGTGAGAATTGATACCGGCATTGCAGAGGCGACAACCATCCACAGTTTTTACGATCCCATGATCAGCAAGTTGATTGTATGGGGCCACAACCGTGAAATGGCCCGTGAAAAGATGATCAGGGCATTGCATGATTATCCGGTGCATGGAATAAAAACCAACATACCCTACCTTGCCGGGTTGCTGCATCAGAAGGCTTATATTGAAAACAAAATCTCTACCTCCTTTTGTGATGAACACACAGGAGAGATCATCCGGATGAATGAGCAGGAGAAGTCGCAGATACCCTTGTATTTTCCGGTAATTGCTTTTCTGATGTATTCTGTGTATGAATATTTTTTGGAAAATCCCGGCCATTACGGGGATATCTGGAAACTGACCGGTTACTGGCGCGATTTTATGAAAGTGCCTGTTGTTTGCGATGGAAGGGATATCGATGTGAGGATTTTTAAAGAGAAAGACGGGATATTCGAATTCGGGTTGCAGGGCCAAACGATTTCTGCCGAGCTGAAGAGCATTGATTTCAACAGGGCTGAATTGCTGATGGACGAACGCCTTTGCCGGTTCTTTATCTCAGGCGACAAAAAGGGCAATGCTTATGTGAGTTATGACGGCCACATTTTCAATCTTGCCCGCAGGGATATTTTGGTTGAGGAGGATGTTTTCGGCTCACTGGATGCAGGGTCGAAACATCAGGGCGAGATTGTTTCGCCAATGCCCGGAAAGATCATTAAAATAGCTGTCAGCGAAGGGCAGAAAGTGAACCGGGGCGATCTGCTGCTGATCGTTGAGGCCATGAAAATGGAGAACAACATACTTGCCCCGGTCAATGGGGTAGTGGAAGCCATTCATGTTAAGCCGGGCGACAGGGTGGATGGAAGCAAAGAGTTGCTGATACTCCGGCCGACAGATGAATAATCTTTGCCTATGACAGAAGAGGAATATGTTTTTTTAGTACTTTAGAGCAGTTTTTTTCAACGGAATAACAAATGATGAGATATGAATTTTGAATTATCAGAAGAGCATAAGATGATCCGTGATACCGTGAGGGATTTTGCGGAGAGAGAGATCAGGCCAGTGGCAAAAGACCTGGATGAAAAGGCCGAATTTTCGTATGACCTGACCTTGAAAATGGGAGGGTTAGGCCTGTTTGGCATGTACCTTCCCGAGAAATACGGCGGACAGGGTCTGGATACCCTTTCGTACATCATCGCCGTGGAGGAGATCGCCCGTATCGACGGATCGCAGGCTGCCACACTTGCCGCCCACAATTCCCTGGGGATAGGCCCCCTTTATGAATACGGATCCGAAGAGCAGAAAATGAAGTATCTGCCCTTACTTTGTACCGGAGAGGCATTATGGGGCTTCGGGCTCACCGAACCCAATGCCGGATCGGACTCCAGGGGCACAAAAACCACTGCGGTGATGGAACACGGGCAATGGGTCATCAACGGTTCCAAGATATTTATTACCAACGGCTCATGTGATATTTCCATCGGGTCAACCGTGCAGGCCGTGACCAAAACTCTGGATAACGGGCAGAAGGAGTTCACCACCATCATCGTTGACAGAGGCACTCCGGGTTTCCGGCAGGTTTCAATGCACGGGAAAATGATGTGGCGCGCTTCCGATACCGCTGAACTTTATTTTGATGACTGCAGGGTCCCTGAGTCTAACCTTTTGGGAAAAGTCGGGCAGGGATCCCACATTATGCTGCACACCCTCGACAGTGGTCGCCTTTCCATCGCTGCCATGGGATTGGGCTGCGCACAGGGCGCCTTCGAACTGGCCCTTGCCTATGCCCACGAAAGAAAGCAGTTCGGAAAACCGATTGTGAAGTTCCAGGTCAACGCCTTCAAATTGGCCGATATGGCTATGAAAATTGAACTTGCAAGAAACCTCCTTTACAAGGCCTGCTGGCTTAAAGACAATGGCAAACCCTACGGGAAAGAAGCTGCTATGTCGAAATTGTACTGCTCTGAAATTGCCAGGGAAGTGGCCGACGAGGCCGTTCAAATCCATGGCGGTTATGGATTGATGAAGGATTATGAAATTGAGCGTTTTTACCGTGACCAGAGGCTGCTTCAGATCGGTGAAGGCACCTCTGAAATTCAGAGACTGGTCATTTCAAGGCATATAGGATGTTAGATGAACAGCGCCATTAAAATAACTGAATCTCCCAGGGATGCAATGCAGGGCATAGCGACTTTTATCCCCACTGAGGAAAAGATCAGGTACATCAATGCTTTGTTGAAAGTCGGATTTGATGTGATCGATTTCGGCAGTTTTGTTTCTCCCAAAGCGATACCCCAGTTGAGCGATACGGCTCAGGTTCTGGAGGGCCTCGACCTGACGGGAAGCAGGTCACAGCTCCTCGCCATTGTGGGTAACACCAGGGGAGGTCAGGAAGCCGCAGGATTTGAAAAAGTTAGCTGCATCGGGTATCCCTTTTCCGTGTCTCCTACTTTTCTCAGGAAAAACATCAATTCTACCATCGAGAAATCGAAAAACACCGTGGCCGACCTTCTTGAAATATGCAATAAATGGGATAAAACTCTGGTGGTTTATATCTCGATGGCCTTTGGAAACCCTTACGGGGATGAATGGAACACCGATATTGTCCAAACCTGGGTCGGGATTTTATATGATATGGGGGTCAGGGTCTTCCCCTTATCAGATACCATTGGCAATTCGGATAAAAAGTCAATAGCTGAATTATTCTCAGGGTTGGTACCCGAGTTCCCTGACGCCGAATTCGGTTTACACCTACATACCACGCTCAGGCACTGGTATAAAAAAATCAATGCTGCTTATATGAACGGCTGCAGGAGTTTTGATACCGTGATCAACGGTTTGGGAGGCTGCCCGATGGCCGAGAACAAGCTGGTCGGGAACCTCAGAACAAGCAACTTCCTTGAATTTTGTGAAATCAAGGATGAAAAGGTGACCATTGACGAGGGCGCTTTTGATGAAGCATACAGTATTGCCCTCCGGATTTTTCCTTAAAAACAATTCAAAACAGATTATTTTATGACTGGTCGTATACTTTGGAACCCCCGGAAGGAATGGATTGCGAATTCACGTATGCATGCATTCATGACGGGCGTATGTTCCGCATACGGCCTCGGAAACATTGATTATCAGGAGTTTCATAAATGGAGCGTGGAATATATCCCGGAATTTTGGAAAGAGGTCTGGGATTTTTGCGGAATCATCCATTCCGAAGGTTATCACCGGGTTGTGGATGATGCAGCCAAAATGCCGGGCGCCGTATGGTTTGAGGGCGTGAAACTTAATTTTGCCGGAAATCTTTTACGTCGCAACGACGATGCCCCGGCGCTGATCTTCAGGGGAGAGACTTTGGTGAAAAAAGTCATCACTTACAGCCAGCTTCATGAAGAGGTGAGAAAGGTGGCCGCGGGGATGAAAAGGCTTGGTTTGCAAAAAGGCGACCGCATCGCGGCCATCATGCCCAACATGCCTGAAACGGTGATTGCCATGTTGGCTGCTGCCTCTCTGGGGGCAATCTGGTCGTCTGCCTCTCCTGATTTCGGAATAAAAGCTATTTCCGACCGCTTTGCACAGATAGAACCGCGGATCATCATTGCCACAGATGGATATTATTATAAAGGAAAATATTTCAATGTGCAGGAAAAACTCCGGGGCATCATTTGTGATCTCCCGTCTGTGGAAAGAATGGTCATCGTGGATTATACCGGCCACAGGGACCTGAACGCATGTTCCAACACCATGTCCTGGGAGGAACTTGCATCGCCATGTGATGATCCCCTGATCTTTGAGCAGTTGCCCTTTGACCATCCGGTGTACATTTTGTATTCCTCGGGCACCACAGGCCTCCCCAAAAGCATTGTCCATTCGGCAGGAGGAACCCTTATCCAGCATCTGAAAGAGCTTGAACTACACTGTAATATCCGTAAAGACGATAAAGTGTTTTACTTCACCACCTGCGGATGGATGATGTGGAACTGGTTTGTCAGCAGCCTGGCCATCGGGGCAACCCTGGTGCTTTATGACGGGAATCCGTTTTATCCCACTCCTGACATTCTGCTGAGGATGGCCGATGAGCTGGATATCAGCTTTTTCGGAACCAGTGCAAAGTATATTGCATCGCTCGAATCGGAAGGGGTTGTTCCCGACAGGATAAGTTCGTTTCCTCATCTCAGGGTGATTGCATCTACAGGATCGCCCCTTTCGGAGGAGAGTTTTGAGTTCGTTTACAGGGACTGGAAAAAGGATGTCCAGCTCTCTTCCATTTCCGGCGGCACCGATATTATTTCATGTTTTTTTCTTGGAAACCCTTTGCTTCCGGTGCGTAGCGGCGAAATTCAAGGCATCGGGCTGGGAATGGACGTGGATTGCTTTGACGGGGAAGGAAAGCCCCTCAGGGGTGAGAAGGGCGAACTGGTATGTAAGTCTGCTTTTCCTTCCATGCCGGTTAGCTTCTGGAACGATCCGGGCGACATACAATTCAGGGAGGCATATTTCAATGTTTATCCGGGTGTATGGAGGCATGGCGATTATATCTCTATCCATTCCGGCGGCGGTGTAACCATTTACGGAAGGTCGGATGCCACATTAAATCCCCAGGGAGTCAGAATAGGCACAGCCGAGATTTACAGGGTGGTTGAGAGTATGCCCGAAATAGAAGATTCGATAGTTACCGGTAAGATTGAACAAGGGGATGAGATGGTTGTTTTGTTTGTAAGGTTGAAAGAGGGGTTTTTGTTTACACCGGAACTGGAAAAGTCCATCAGGGGTAACATCAGGAACGGCTGCAGCCCGAGGCATGTGCCTTCAGTCATCAGGGAAGTAAGCGAAATTCCATATACTTTAAACGGCAAAAAGGTTGAGATTGCTGTGAAGCAGGCCATTAACGGGGAGGAAGTCAAAAACACCGGTTCCCTGGCCAATCCTCAATCATTGGATATCTACCGGCAAATATTCGATAATCAATAAAAACTGAATTGATATGATGAACTATCCCAAAAAAGTAACCATCGGCGACATTACCGTCAGAGACGGTTTTCAGCACGAAGAGAAATTTATCCCTACCGAGGCAAAGCTCTGGCTGGCAGAGGAACTGCTCCTTGCAGGCTTCAGACACATCGAAGTGACAAATTTCGGCAACCCCAAAGGTATGCCCCAGTTCAGGGATGCTGACGAATTGTTTCGGTTGATCAGGGCGAGCAAAAGGGTGAAACACATTCTGGATCAGGTCTCTCTCACTGCCATTACCATCAGGGAAAAGGCCATTGAAAGGGCCATCCGGGCAAGGCAGGAAGGGTATGGCCCCGACAGGATTCTGCTAATGGTATCCACCAGCGAATCGCACCAGAAGACCAACTCAGGTATAAATCTTGATGAATACTGGAAAATGGCGGAGGAGTGGGTGAAAAAGGCCCGCGATGCCGGTTTGAAGGTCAACGGAACGGTGAGCACCATCTGGGGCTGCCCCATCGAAGGGCCCACCGACATGAAGAAAGCCATTGAATTCACCAAAAGATGGTTCGATATAGGGGTTACCGATGTGGAACACGCCGACCATGACGGTTCCGCCTCGCCCGACCGCGTGTATGAGTATTATTCCATGTTGCTCGATGCAGTGGGCAATCCCCATAAACAGATCGTACACTTTCATACCACCAGGGGGTGGGGTTTGGCCAACGTACTGGCAGCCCTTCAGGCCGGGATGACCAACTTTGAATCTGCCATGGGCGGGTTGGGTGGCCAGCCGGCAAATTTTGTGGATGGCGTTCCTGTAAGCGGTACTGGGGAATATTATTACAAAGACCCCACCGACGTGGGTCTCGTGCAAACCGAGGACATGGTGGTGATGATGGACGAAATGGGTATAGATACAGGTCTGGATGTGGACAAAATCCTTGAAATAGGGCAGATGGTGGAACGTATTGTCGGAAGGAAACTGCGCTCCGAATCCATTCGCAACGGCAGGATACCCAAGTTTATGAAGGGAGGTTGAGGAAGACACTGAATTAATTTTACTTACCATGAAAAAGATTCTTTTTATTTTATCTCTGATGCCTCTTTTGGTATCGGGCCAATGGGAACTGGTTGACCCGATTCCCGTTTCAGACCCACTTAATTCTGTTTTTTGGGTGAACGGCGATATTTGCTGGGCCATTGGTGAATGCGGGAAGATTATTGCTTCAAATGATGCCGCGCAAACATGGCAGCAAATCCATTCTGGAACGAGTGATCAATTGTTTTCAGTGTTTTTTGCCGATCCTCAGCACGGATGGATTTCAGGTGAGTCTGGATTGATATTGAGAACAACCGACGGAGGGATCACTTTCGATGCCTACTATGACAGTTATCACGAAAAAATGTACTCGGTATTTTTTGTAAATGGATCTGTTGGATTTGCCGGAGGCAGCAACAAGACGCTGCTGAAAACTATCGATGGGGGTGATAACTGGGAAAAATTGTTCATTCCGGGCCCTGTTCTTCCATTGTTTACTGTTTTTTTCACTGATGAAAACCATGGAGTTATTGGTGGAAAAGATTTCCTGATGTATACTGAGGATGGGGGCGAAACATGGGTATCCTCCAATATTGGATCTCCTGCTGTTGTTTATTCAGTGTTTTTTACTGACGCAATCCAAGGCTGGGCATCAGGATACAGTAAATATATCACCAACAGCACATTTGGAGCTATAATGAGAACCGATGACGGAGGTCAGACCTGGGCCATTACCGACACCATTGATATGGAATGGGGACATGGATTGAAATCAGTTTGTTTTATCAATGATTCGACCGGATATATTTGTGGCTATGATACCGTATTGAGAACCGATAACTATGGACTGGATTGGGAAGGTCTTGACATTGAAGTTGGTTATTCAAGATGCATTTCATTCAATGATGAAAAAGGAGTAATATGCGGCGATTATCCAGAACTTCTTACATCGACCGATGGAGGAGAAAACTGGAATAATGCCTGTAACACCCTGTTTGGAAAACAGATCAGCGCTGTGCGGTTCATTGATAAGCAGAAAGGCTGGATCGCCGGAGAAATGGGGCTTTACAGAACCGTTAACCAAGGAGAGCAATGGGATTGCCTTATAGCGGACAGTGTCTTATTTGATATTTTTGTTCCGGATCAGAATCAAATCTGGGCAACCGGGATCGGTTATGAGAATCCTTCTTATTTTATAGTTAAATCAGAGAATGGTGGAGAAAGCTGGGTTGAAATGTTGTCATCAGATACCATGATGTACTGGCAAATAGACTTCACTGATACATTGACAGGCTTGGTTTTGGGCAGTAACCTTTATAATCAATACTCTACCTTGTTTATAACCGAAGATGGAGGCAATACCTGGCAGGCATCTTTAAACTTTTTCAATTATTATGAAATATTTCTGGATTTGTTTGTTCTTAATTCAAATAATATCTGGGTGACCGGACACAATGGATTAGAAAATACCGGATTGTTGTATTATTCTTCCGACATGGGTCAGACCTGGAGTATTGTCACCTTGCAGGATGTTGTTCCGACTCATATTTTTTACACCGATTCATTGCATGGATGGCTTTCCTCATACTGGGGCCATATATATAAAACTGCCAGTGGCGGGCAAACATGGGATGAAATCGTTATTCCGGGAGTATTGCTTTCTGACCCTGTTTCATACTTCATTGATGCACTCAACGGTTGGATCATTGCAAATAATGGGGTGATTCTCAGAACTGCCGACGGTGGAGAGACCTGGCACCACGAATACCCGGGGACCTCCCGGGATCTTAAAGATATAGCCTTCGCTGAAAATACCAATGGATGGATTGTCGGAAACAAAGTCGTTTTACGACGCACGGAGCATGTAAATACAGATGTTGAGGTTTTTCCTGCCCCATTCGATGAAAATCAAACAGTGACCTGTTATCCAAACCCGTTTGACGACCATACCAGTATCAAATTTGAGACAGGTTTACCGGGGACAACTGTAGAATTTAGAATATTTGATATCAGCGGTCACGAACTATCCTGCCTGAAGAGCTACGAACCCGAGGCCGGGAAGCATTCGGTCTGGTTTGATACCGGGACTTTTCTCCCAGGAGTATATTTTTGCGTTCTCACCAAAGGCAGTATGAAGCAAGTTGTTAAAATGATCAAAATATACTGACCGTTTTCAATCTTGGCACAGATATGCCAATCTGTTAACAGATAGTTTCCCTTTTTCATTTTTCTTTGTACTTTTGCAAACTCAAAATTTCAAATGTATTTGTTATGAGATATTTGATTTTATTTCTTTCATTGGCCCTTCTGGCTGCCTGTAACAGCGAACCGGGCAAAAACTCCGGCAAAGAGGAAAAAGCAGAGATCAAATTGCAGGAAAAGCAGCAATCCCCGGAAGAAAAGCAGGAAGTATTGGTGAATGCCCAAAAAGAGGAACCCCGGGAAGAACAGCAGGCAGAACCAAAGAAAAATGAGAATATGGACAATGAGAAGGAAATTCATGTGCTGATCAAAACCCCTTACGGCAACATGAAAGCAAAACTCTACAACAAAACCCCGAAACACCGGGATAATTTTGTGAAGCTGGTCAAAGAGGGCTGGTACAAAAGTTCACCCTTTCACCGTGTGATCAAGCGTTTTATGGTACAGGGCGGGCAAAAGGGCGATGGCACTGAGGACATCGGTTATACCATTCCTGCCGAGTTTGTCCCTGAATACATCCACAAAAAAGGTGCTCTTGCGGCAGCAAGGACAGCCGACCAGATCAATCCCCAAAAGGCTTCTTCGGGCAATCAGTTTTACATTGTCCAGGGTAAAACATCCAACGATGCCGAATTGGATATGTTAGAGAACAGGCAGGGGTTTAAATACACCCCGGAACAACGGAAAATGTACAAAACCGTTGGCGGCACTTCCTTCCTCGATTACAACTACACTGTTTTCGGAGAAGTTTATGAAGGGCTCGAAGTGATCGATAAAATTGCCGCCGTTAAAACAGGCAATATGGATAAACCCATCGAAGATGTCAGGATGGATATAGAAATCATTCAACAGTAAAAATTAAATTTTCAATTTATGAAAAATCTCAGCTTTTCCCTTGTATTGTTATTATCAATAAATCTTATTATGGCACAGGAAAATCAGAAAAAAATTATCATCAGTACGAGTTATGGAGACATTACTGCGGTGCTGTATGATGAAACCCCGCAACACCGTGATAATTTTATCAAACTGATAAAGGATGGCTGGTATGAAGGCTCACCTTTTCACCGGGTTATTCAGGGTTTTATGATACAGGGAGGGCATAATGCCGATGGCCGGGTAGATCCCGGATACACCGTGCCGGCTGAATTTGTAGAGGGCCTCTTTCATAAAAAGGGCGCCCTTGCCGCTGCCCGCACTGCCGATCAGGTAAATCCCCTGAAAGCCTCTTCGGGTTGCCAGTTTTACATCGTGCAGGGAAAGGTGTATGATGAATCTGAGCTCAATGGGATGGAAGCCAGGTCGGGGAAAGAGTTTTCTGACCAGCAGATGAAAGCCTATACCAAAATTGGGGGAACGCCCTTCCTGGATGGAGCTTATACCGTTTTCGGCGAAGTGATCGACGGTTTCGATGTAATCGATAAAATTGCCGCCATGCCCACCGGCGCTGCCGACAAGCCCGTTTCGGAAGTTACCATGTCAATAACGCTGGTTGAATGATCCACAGTTATTTCAAATGAAAGACGATATTCATGGCTATATTGCCGAAATAAATAAGGTCGAAGTAAAGACAAAGGATGACCTGGAGCTATTCAGGATCAGGTTTTTAGGGAAAAAGGGAATCATCCCGGCTTTGTTTGCAGGCATGAAAGAAATTGAACCTGCTCAGAGAAAAGACACAGGCTTATTGCTGAATGCGCTGAAAAACAGGGTACAGGAGAAGATTGACGAAGCTAAAACAATCCTTGACAAAACCGGTGATAAAGGGGTGGAAAAACCAGACCTGACCATGCCTGTCGGTTTCAGGGAAACAGGGTCGTTGCATCCCCTAACCATAGTCCGGAATGAGATTGTCAGGATTTTTGAACGGCTTGGTTTCAGCATTGCCGAAGGGCCTGAGATAGAAGACGACTGGTATAACTTCACCGCCCTGAACTTTGTGCCTGAACACCCGGCGAGAGACATGCAGGACACCTTTTTCATAGGCAGGGATCCTGATATCATGCTGCGGACCCATACCTCATCGGTGCAGATCAGGTTTATGGAGAAAACAAAGCCGCCCATCAGGGTGATCCTTCCCGGGAGGGTTTTCCGGAATGAAGCGATATCGGCAAGGGCACATTGCATCTTTCATCAGATCGAAGGCCTCTACGTGGATGAGGATGTTTCTTTTGCCGATCTGAAACAAACCCTTTATTTTTTTGCCACCGAGTTGTTTGGACCGGAAACCAGGATCAGGTTCAGGCCTTCTTATTTCCCCTTCACCGAACCTTCGGCAGAAATGGACATTTCCTGTTTTATTTGTGGCGGAAAAGGATGCAGGGTTTGCAAAAATTCAGGATGGGTTGAGATTTTGGGTTGCGGAATGGTGGATCCCAATGTGCTCGACAATTGCAACATTGACAGCAGCAAATACACCGGTTTTGCTTTTGGCCTGGGTATTGAACGCACTGCTATGCTGAAATACCAGATCAACGATATTCGCCTGTTCTTTGAAAACGACATCCGTTTTCTGAAGCAGTTTGCCGGTGAATACTGATGACTGCCTCCCCATGTGCTGACATGATAAAAAGACTGATCGATATTTTTTTAGCCCTGTCGGGCATCCTGATTCTGCTGCCCTTCTTTTTTGTGATATCCTTATTGATCGTTGCCTCTTCCGGGGGAGGCGCTTTTTATGCCCAGCAGCGCGTAGGGAAAAACCAACGTATATTCAGGCTGCTGAAATTCAGGACCATGTATAAGGGGTCCGACAGAAAAGGATTGCTGACCATTGGAGGGAACGACCCCCGTATTACCCCGGTCGGAAGGTGGCTTCGGAAATATAAGCTGGATGAGCTGCCGCAGTTATGGAATATCCTGAAAGGTGAAATGAGTTTTGTGGGCCCAAGGCCTGAAGTGGAAAAGTATGTCAGGTTATACAATGAAAAGCAGTTGAAAGTGCTCACCGTCAGACCCGGACTTACCGACTATGCTTCCCTGGCATACTCGGATGAGAGCATACTTCTGAAAAAGTATGACAACCCTGAGGAGGTCTACATCCAACAAATCATGCCTGACAAGCTCGAAATGAACCTCAGATACATTGAGAATATGAATCCCGGGAATGACCTGATTATTTTACTAAAAACACTTGTCAAAATATTCGGATAACCGGTGTCAGAAAATTTTTTCAAGCTCCATCAGTTCGGCGGCTTTTTCGTTGTTTCCCGATTTTTTAAAGGCAAACCGCAGGTTCTGGATCATTCTTTTTATGATGACCAGGTTTGAGCAGGGCAGGTAGTATGACGATTTTGATTTAAGATTGAGTTGTTTGAGAAACAGATCAATTTCCCTTCTGGTAAATACAGCGCCGCGGTTAAACGGGTTGATATAAAAAAGCACCTCCTCCTCATTGGGCAGGGAAATAACCTCATCGGTAATCAGGTCGGTGTAGGCCAGGATGAAATGCTGTGGGAGATCAACCCCGTAAACGGGAATGCCTGCTTTTTGGGCCAGGTACATATAAAGGATGCCCAGGGAAACAGGACTTCCTTTACGTGTGCTGAGCAAGTCATTGATGAAGTAGTTGCCCGGATTATCGAAATTGGTTTTATTGCCACGAAAGCGGTGGACCTCAAAAACGATGTGGTTGATCACTTTGATTTTTTCAAGGGCCGTAAGGTTTTCGTTTATCTCAAGCCAGATGTCCTTTCCGATGATATCAACTTTTTTCAATATTTCATCGGTATTCAGGTCCGGGTACTGATATTTGGTGATCATGATCATCCCCTCCATGATATCCCGGCCTCCGGATTCTTTCCATTCATTCAGCCCCGAGAACATACTCCGGAATTGGATCATGTGGACGATCTCTTCGATTCTGTTCTGTATCAAACGGTTGAAGGAATTGTCCCATGCTTCTTCCAGCAAAGGCACTGCATCCGGCCCGTGATGAAGTATTTTCTCCCTGATTCTTTCAAACACAAACATGTCAGGTTCATCGAGCAAACTGATGAGGGCCGATATTTCAGTATTATTTTTTTCCTTCATAATGTTGGCTCTGAAAGATAGGGTTATTCTTCACCGGATATGGTGAAGCAGAACCGGCTTCCTTTTATTGCCCCGCTCTCTGCCCATATTGTACCTCCTGATTTTTTCACGAATTCTTTGCAGAGCACCAGTCCAAGTCCGGTGCCGGCCTCCCCCGCAGTACCCGCTTTTCGGAGTTGAAAATCGGGATTAAATAAACGGTTTTTATCTTTTTCATCGATCCCAACCCCATTATCTTCAATACAAATCATGGTATCATGGTCTTTTTTACCGGAAATTACACTGACCTTCCCTCCCGGATGAGTAAACTTTATTCCATTGGAAATCAGATTTCTGATGATTGTTTTAAGCATATTTTCGTCTGATTTGACCTGGGTGTTGAAAGGAATTTCGGATATAAGTGTGATTTTTTTATTGTCAGCATGGGGTTTTAATTCAGCAATGATTTCGTTTACCACTACGCAGGCATCCAGCATTTTGGGATGAAATTCCAGGTTTGCCGTTTGTGTGCGTGCCCATTCGAGGAGGTTTTGAAGCAGCTTGTACGTTCGTTCGGAGGCTTCAGAGATGTTCTTAATGATGTTTTTCCGTTCCTGTTCATCCATTGTTTCATAGGAACTGATGAGCAGATTGGAAAAGCCAATGATTGCATTGAACGGGTTTCTCAGGTCATGGGCAATAATGGAGAAAAACTTATCCTTGGTGGCATTGGCTTCCTTAAGTTTTTTTTCTGATTCCACCAGGATGGATTCTGATTCCTTATGCCCGGAAATGTCCATTGCTACAATGATCTGGCTCATTTTACCCTCATAGTCGAACGGGGATGCCAGAATTTGTATCCATCTGATTGTTCCGTTTTTTCTTACAAACCGTATTTCCTCGCTTAGTTTTTCGTGGATTTCAGATTCTCCCATCAAACGTGCCTTTTCCCTGTCGTCAGGGTGAACAAAAAGGTCATACCAGGCTATGCGTGAATTTTCCAGTTCTTCAACGGTATATTGTGTCAGTCCCGTCATCCTGTTGTTTGCAAACGTCAACCTGTTGTTTTGCAATACAAATATTCCCTGAAGTGAGTTTTCAATAAGATTTTTGTATTTCATTTCAGATCGGATGAGGGCCGTTTCCGCATCTTTACGCAAGGTAATGTCTTCAACATTCAGGATGAGGTTGGTGATTTTTTGTTCCTTATCTTTGATCGGTGTAATAAAATACCGGACCTCAATCTTTTTTTTCCATTTGGTGGTATATGGCTTTTCATTATAGACCAACTCGCCGGTTTCGATACATTTCAGGATGTCGTCTACCAGACCGGCCTCTTTCAGGGGGCCAAACTGCAGGCAGTTAATCTGTTTGGTTTTTTCTTCGCCCGGGCTGCCTAAAATTTCCAACATTTTATCATTCACCTCTAAAATCTTCCCTGAGGTATTCATGTATAAAATCCCTGTGGGAGAATTTTTTACCAGCTTTCTGTATTTTTCTTCACTTTGACCTAAAAGAGTAAGTGTCTGTGACAGCTCATTCTTTTGGGTGTACATACGGTTATTCAGCATCTTAAGCCCCAGATTGGCCTTCTGCTTCAGTCTTTTATCGTAGAAAACAATAAAAATGATAACGATCAGTGAAAAGAAAATGATAAAAACATAGATTTTCTGTTTTTTAATGATCTTCTCCCGTTCCTTGAATTCCCTGATCAAAACATCTTTTTCCTGTTCTTTTTTGTCGATTTCATATTTCATCTGGATTTTTGTCATCTGATCCAGGAAATCGCGGTTGTAAATGGTATCCTTTAACTGAGTGTATAGGCCAAGGTAATCAAAGGCTTTTTTGTTATTTCCTGTAGCAGCATAAATATTTGAAAGCAGTTTAAAATTACTGAGTTTCACGGCTGTCAGGCCTAAGGAATCGGCTATTGCCATACTGCTGTCAGAGTATTTCAGGGCAAGATCGGGTTTATTGAGTTTAAAATAAATATCTCCGACTGTGTTATACGATACAGCGGTTCCCGGCAGATTTCCAAGTTGTTTTTCTGCTTCCAGGGAGATAAGCAGATTTTCGAGGGCCTTATCGTGTTTGCCCATACCAAAATAACTCTCTCCTATGTTGTTCATGGTTTGGGCGATACCTATTTTATCTCCGTATTTTTTGCTGATATCCAGTGATTTCGAATAAAAATCGATGGCCAGATCATGCTGCCCCCAGTCGGCATAAATAATCCCGATGTTGTTCAACGAGCCGGAGAGTCCTCTTTCATTGTTCAGCTCCTCTTCTATCAGCATGGATTTCTGGTAATACTCCAGCGCTTTTTCCTTGTTACCCCAGTCATAATAAACAATGCCTATATTATTCAGACTCCGGGCCTGCCCCTGTTTGTTTCCCAATTGCTCCATCATTTTAAGGGAGGTGAGATAATGTTCGAGCGCTTTTTCATAATTACCCAGATCGAGCATGACGATTCCGATATAGTTATGAAGGTCGGCAATGTTTTCAATGCTGTCCTCTTTCTCCTCGAGTTCCAGGGCTGTGAAGTAATATTCGAGGGATGTTTTCAGGTTTCCTGATTTATAATAAACATCCCCCAGCTCTTTGTACCTGTTGCCCAATCTGTTCGGGTTTCCTGATTTTTGTTCCGTTTCAATGGACTTTTGAAAATAAGCAAGGGCGCTGTCGTAGTTCCTCTTTTGCTCGTAAACCTCTCCTAAGTGAAGGAAAATATCGGAAAGTCTTTCGGGATTGTTGTTGTTGTATTCAAGAGTGAGGGCGGTTTCAAAATTCATTCCGGCCTTGTCGAAATCATCCAGATTATAATAGGCCAGTCCAATGATGTAATAAGCATGCGCTTCTTCCGCCCTGTTGTCGGAGATAACGGATAAATTCAATGAGTTCCGTGCATACCTCAGTGATTTTTCATCGGAAACACCCAGGTATTCCCGGGCCAGTTGGTTGTATATCAATGGTTTTTCATTCAGGGATGAGGTTTTAAGCTTTTCCTCCAGCCGCGTAATGTTGATCACGTGGTTTTCCCTGAGCGTATCAGCATTTGCCCCGAAAATGGCAAACAGGCAAATAAGTGAGGTAACAATTATTTTTTTTAACATACGGATAATGAATCCGGGTTTAACTAAAAATGCTGCAAATTAAATAAATTTTCCCAAACATTCAAATATACTGCTTCTTATTAAAAATGCGAAGCGTTTTTCTATTAGAAGCAGTAATGCCGCATTATGTAGTACAGCATTTTTCGCAAACCCATTCAGTAGCGGTATAACAACATTCATAAAGCGGCCAGCCGGTCGAGGACAAAACGGACAAGCTTTCTCATATTGCCATGGTAATCCTGCGTGTACTCCCGGGTTTCACGGTTGGCAACGGCAAGGCAAACCGACACAGTGTTGTGTCCGAATATTTTTCCAAGTCCGAACAGGGCTGACGATTCCATTTCAAAATTAACCACTCTGCTTCCCTGATAATCAAATTCTTTCAACAAATCAAATATATGCGGGAAAGCCGGTTTTGTCCTGACGCTCCTTCCCTGGGGCGCGAAAAATCCCGGAGCTGTTGCGGTAATTCCCCTCACCACACCATTCCCCTTTACACCTAAAAAGTCTGATGACCTCACAAGATAGGGCCTGGGCAGGGAGGCCGGCCATGAGTTTTGGCTGATGAATTTATCTGTGCCTTCTTTTTCAATCACCCTTCCCCAATCTTCATAAAAATAAATCAAACCATCCAATCCAAGTCCGAAATCAGATACAATAAAAGAATTCAGGGGAATATCCGCCTGCAATGCCCCGGAAGTGCCGATACGGACAATATTGAGCGTGGTGGCTTCCGTTTTTGGTATTCTGCCGGCCAGGTCAATATTGAAAAGGGCATCCAATTCATTCATCACTATGTCGATATTGTCAGTGCCCATTCCTGTTGACATCACGGTGATTCTTTTCCCTTTATAGGATCCTGTATGAGTGGTTATTTCCCTGTTCGATCCCTTGAATTCGATGTCGTCAAAGAATTCCGAAACCATGGTTACCCTTCCCGGATCACCCACCAGGATGATGTTGGTCGCTGCCTCTCCCGGCCGGAGTTTAATATGATACAGACTGTGATCAGGATTCAGTATCAGTTCGGTGTCTGGAATTTTTACCATAATCGCCGCTTACATTAATTTAGTATTACCTATTTGGATAATTTTGCCCGAAGTTAAATATTTTTATTTATCCCATCTTTAAGCGTTATGACGGCAGAGATAATAAATATCGGGGATGAACTGCTGATTGGGCAGGTGATTAACACCAATGGTTCCTGGATGGCGGAACAACTGAGGCTTTCGGGAATCGACACCCAACGCATTACTATTATCCCCGACGAGAAGGAAAGCATCCTTCTTTCCCTACGCGAAGCCGTGGAGCGTTCAGACGTTATAATGTTGACAGGAGGACTGGGACCAACAAGGGACGATATCACCAAGGATGCCCTTGCAGGTTTCTTTAACTGCGGGATGGTTGAGAGCAATGAGGTTCTGGATGATATCAGGCGATTGTTCAGTCAGAATCGCTGGACGATCAGCGCTTTGAACGCCCGTCAGGCCCTTGTCCCGGAATCATGTATCCCGATAAGAAACAATAATGGAACTGCCCCGGGAATGTGGTTTGAAAAGGATGGGAAATGCATCGTCTCCATGCCCGGGGTTCCTTTTGAAATGAAACCCATGCTTACGGACCAGGTCATTCCCATGATCCTTGGAAAGTATAAAACCGGCGCCCTGATTCATAAAACCATCCACACCATTGGCGTTCCGGAATCAAAGCTTGCTGAAATGCTTGAAAGCTGGGAAGACCGTCTCCCCGGGAATATGAAACTGGCCTACCTGCCACAGCCAGGTATGGTGAGGCTCAGACTATCAGCCTCGGGAATTGAACGTGAAGCTGTAGAAAAGCAAATAGAAGAACAAATAAAGCTGCTTCTTGGATATTTACCCGACCAGATTTTTGCCTATAATGAGGATACTCTTCCGCTCATCCTTGGAAGAATGTTGCTTGAACGCAAACAAACGGTGGCAACGGCTGAAAGCTGTACCGGGGGATATCTTGCCCACCTGATTACATCGGTTCCCGGAAGTTCGGGCTATTACCTGGGTTCGATGGTGGCCTATTCAAACCGGGTTAAGAAAAATCTGCTTGGAGTTGACGGTCATCTGCTCGAAAACTTTGGCGCTGTAAGTCGTGAAACCGTGGTGTCAATGGCTGAAAATGCCAGAATAAAGTTCGGCGCCGATTTTTCCATCGCCACTTCAGGTATTGCCGGTCCAGATGGAGGTACCCCGGATAAACCTGTGGGAACAACATGGATTGCCGTTGCTTCTGACAAAGCCTGTGTGGCGAAGCATTTTCTCTTTGGCAACCACCGGGAGCGGAACATACACAAAACAGCTTTATTTGGACTCAATATGCTCAGAAGATTGTTGCTCAACATTTAAAATGAAATATTTTTTTATATTTGGTGTTTTCTCTTGGGATTCAGGATCAAACCTGTTTTGTTTTTATAGAAAATGATTATGAGGAATAGTGATACGGATTCGGAAAGCGGCAACCGGGATCAGGGCGGTATAAAAAAGCGCCTCCTGATTTTCTGGTCGGCTTACGGGGCTTTGTTTCTGCTTGTTGTGGTTTTGTTTTTCCTGATTTCCAGCGGACGTTTCGGATATATGCCCTCTTTTCAGGAACTTGAAAACCCTCAAAGTTCCCTGGCCTCAGAGGTTTACAGCGCCAACGGAGATTTACTCGGAAAATACTATATTGAGAACCGTTCTGATGCCGCATATCCTGAATTGTCGCCTTATCTGGTGGATGCACTGATAGCCACCGAAGACATCCGCTTTATGAACCATTCTGGAATAGACTTCAAAGCTCTTGCAAGAGCATTAGCCGGTGTGCTTACCGGAAACTCCAAAGGGGGCGGAAGTACCATTACACAGCAACTTGCCAAGCTTTTGTTTCATGAAAACCCGGAATCGAAGATACTGAGGGTGAAACAGAAACTGAACGAATGGGTGATCGCCATCAAACTCGAACAGAGATATTCGAAGGAAGAGATACTTACCCTGTATCTCAACAAATTTGATTTTGTCAACAATGCTGTGGGAATAAAATCGGCTGCAAAGATCTATTTTAATACATCAAGTGATTCGCTTAAACTTGAGCAGGCTGCCCTTCTGGCAGGCATGATGAAAAATCCTGCTTTTTACAATCCCGTGAGAAGACCTGATACAGCAAGGTTCAGGAGAAACATTGTCCTTGCCCAGATGCATAAATACGGTTATATCGACCGGGTGACATACGATTCAGTCAAAATGTTGCCGGTGGATATGTCGCACTTTAAAAGGCAGGACCACATTACCGGCCCCGCCACTTATTTCAGGGAAATTCTCAGGGCAGAGCTGAAAACCTGGTGCGCCGGCCATACCAAACCAGACGGCACCATTTACGATCTGTACCGGGACGGGCTTAAAATCCATACTGCCATTGATTCCAGGATGCAGCGTTATGCGGAGGAAGCCGTGGCGGAACATCTGAGTCTTGATCTGCAGCCTGCTTTTTTCCGACATTGGAAAGGCCATCGCAATGCACCCTTTTATTTTCAAAACAATGCCGAAGAAGAGATCAACAATCTTATGAACCAGGGAATGGTCCGGTCTGAAAGATACCGCCGGCTTAAAGCAGCAGGGGTTTCTGCCGACCTCATCAAAGAGAACTTCAACACTCCCGTCGGAATGCGGGTGTTTTCCTGGAGAGGGGAGATTGACACGGTAATGACCCCCATGGACTCCATCCGGTATTACAAGTTCTTCCTGCAGGCAGGGCTGATGTCTGTTGAACCCGGAACCGGTTTTGTCAAAGCTTACGTGGGTGGCATCGATTATAAACATTTCATGTACGACCATGTGGTTCAGGCAAAGAGGCAGGTGGGCTCAACATTTAAACCCTTTCTTTATACCCTGGCCATGGAAAACGGAATGTCGCCATGCGATAAAATTTCAAATATCCAGCCGGTGATCTATCTTGAGAACGGCAGGACCTGGGAACCCAAAAACGCCAACAATAAGGACATAGGCAGGGAAATCACACTTACTTATGCTTTGGCCACTTCGAACAACTGGATTTCCGGGCATCTCATAAAGAGATTCTCACCTGAATCGGTGGTGAAAATTGCACGTAACATGGGCGTCACCAGCCCTCTCGACCCGGTGCCTGCCATTGTGCTTGGGTCTTCCGACATGTCATTGTATGAGCTTATCGGCGCCATGAATTCGTTTTCCAACAAGGGTATTTTTATGAAACCTGTTTTTATTACGCGCATTGAAGATAAGCACGGTAACATAATTGATAGTTTTGTGCCTGAGCAGCAGGAAGCCATGAGTGAGGAAACGGCCTACCTTATGCTTCAACTGATGAAAGGGGTGGTAGAATATGGAACAGGGGTAAGATTAAAATATAAATACAAGTTTGAGAACCCGATCGCCGGAAAGACAGGCACAACAAACAATCATTCCGATGGATGGTTTATCGGGCTTGTGCCCGAGCTTTCAACAGGTATCTGGGTGGGATGTGAGGATCGCTCGGCCCATTTCAGAAGCCTTTCATTAGGACAGGGGGCCAATATGGCGCTTCCGGTCTGGGCGTTGTATATGCAAAAAATCTATGCGGATTCCACAATTAACTTTTCGATGGGCGACTTCGAAAAACCGGCAAAGCCGTTATCGGTGAAAATTGATTGCGATGACAGTAAGGAACATCCGGAACATAATGAAAACTATCTTTTTGACGAAGAGAATTTTTAGCAGACCTCTGAATGAAGGATACAGCAAATAATATCAAACTGTGAATGTGTTTTGGCAGATGGCCGGTTGGCTCAACCATTTTTTTAAACAGCTTCGTACACGGGATGTGAATAAATACGAAAAGGTTGTTTTTTTTATACTTTTTCTGATCAATCTTATTCCGTTGTTCTCTTTCCGGTTTGCCCCCTCCCTTGACGGCCCACAGCATTTATGCACTTCTGAAGTTATTGTAGAACTGTGGAAATCAAATGGCCTGATAAGCAACTTCTTTTCCTTAAATCCTGAAATCGTGGGCAACTGGACCGGACATTTTGTTTTGTCTGTCTTCAATTTCTTTCTTCCTGCATGGCTTGCCGAAAAGTGTCTTATTTTTTTATATTATCTGGGCATAGCGCTGGGATTCAGGTACATGCTGAAATCATGGGTGCCACGGTTGTCTCTGTTGAGCCTTCTCATAATTCCCTTTTCCTCCACCACACTTTTAATGCTGGGATATTACAATTTTTGCCTGGCTACCATTTTTTTCTTTTTTGCCTTCGGGTACTGGAAAAGACATGAAAACAGACCGTCATTGATCCGGATGTTGGTTTTTTCCGCACTTTTGGTACTGCTTTTTCTTTCCCATACCTTTGTTTACACCCTTTTTGGTTTCACCCTGGCGGTTTTTATTTTTACCCGTTGCATTGTTGAAATCTTGAAGATCAATGATAAAAAAGCGCTTCTGAAAACTACGCTAAGGAAAGGATTATTTGTTCTGATTGCAGCAATACCTTCCATCATTTTGTGGTACAGATACCTTCAGCTTACCACCGCACTTACTCCCTATAAGAAGATTGCCACAATGAGCGCAGGACAGCTTGCCGATCGCTTATACAGACTTGAAATGCTCATTGGATTTCATCACATCAGGGAAGCGGCTCCAAACACGATACTCTTATATACCCTTATAATCCTCACAATTTTTTCGGCTTTTTCCGGAATATCCCGGTTTCGGAACAAATCAGCCGATACCCCGATTGACTTTATCCTGGATCGTCTGGCATTTTTTATTGCCACGTCAGCCTTACTTCTTCTTTATTTTGTTTTTCCCAATGAAATCATTTCAGGAAATGTTTCCACCAGGATAGCGATCATTTTCTTTTTCGCTTTTATAGTTTGGATCAATTTGATCAGATTGCCCGGCTGGCTGGTTTTTACCGGTGCTATAGCCATTGCTGTGGCTACGGTCTGGCACAGAGCGCTTATTTTTGAATTCCATGATATCCAGAACGCTGAGATAGCCGAACTTCTTGAAGTGGAAGCTTACATTGAGCCCAATACGATTATCTTACCCAGGACATATAGCGCCAACTGGATGCATAATCATTATACCTGCTATGTGGGATCGGACATGCCTGTTGTGAACCTTGCCAATCCACAGTGCACAGGCCAGTTTCCGGTGGTCTGGAATTACGAAAGGTATCCCGATGTTTTTTTTGGAGGAAAGAGCATGAATTTCTCCGGGAATAAGCTTAAGATCACAAATCCCGGCCAAAGGCCCATTGTATTTGTTGATTATGTGGTAATATGGGGAAAGCAGCTATTCGACAATGATACCCAAAGCGCCAAACTAAAAGAAGTTCTGAACAAGTACTTTGAATTAACCTATGTTTCTTCAAACAAAAAGGCAATGCTTTTCAGGTTTAAGGCAGGCGCAAGGATAAAAGAAATCGCAGCCGGCATTTATAATAAAAAATCCTGGATTGAAGAAGTGAGGGATAAAGCAGAGAAAAGAGGCATTCCTGTTGAAAAAATGGTGATGCTGGATGCAATTTACATGTATAATAAATACTATTAAATCCAAAGCAGTGTATGCTTAACAACAAAACCATAGCGGTAGTTGTGCCGGCGTATAATGAGGCAGGCCAGATCGGCAGGGTGATTGAGACCATGCCTGATTTTGTGGATCGCATTGTGGTGGTCAACGACAAATCTTCGGATGATACCGCAAAGGTCACAGAAAAATATATTACATCCGCGTGGAATGACACAGATCTGGAGATCGTTCCACCCGAACATTGGGAAGAAGTGGATGTGTTTTCGGCTGCCGAACAATTAGTGAGGGAGAAAAATCAGGCGGAGATCAGGCTTTTTCCTCCGTCGGAAGTGGTAAACAACGCACCCGCAAAAGACAGGATCATTCTGATCAATCTCCTCCGGAACAGCGGTGTGGGGGCAGCCATTGCCAGGGGCTATAAATGGTGCAAGGACCATGACATAGATTGCACGGCCGTTATGGCCGGCGATGGCCAGATGGACCCTTCGGAGCTGGCATCGATCTGCCGGCCGGTGCTTGAGGAAGGTATAGATTATGTGAAGGGCAACAGACTCCGTCATGCCAGCGCTTCGGATATCATCCCCAAAACCCGGTTCTTTGGAAATTCAGTCCTTTCCATCCTCACCAAAATCGCCTCCGGATACTGGACAGTTTCCGACACCCAGACAGGATATACTGCCATTTCGAAAAATGCTTTGCATTCCATCGAATTGCATAAAATATTTCCTCGTTACGGTATGCCAAACGATATGCTGGTGAAACTCAATATGGCCTATTGCACATTGCGGGAGGTTACCATAAAACCGGTGTACAATGTGGGAGAAAAGTCCAAGCTGAAAGTATTCAAAGTTATTCTTCCCATCAGTGTTTTGCTGGTCAAATCTTTTTTCAGGAGGCTTTGGGTGAAGTATTTTTTCAAGGATTTTCACCCCCTTTTCCTGCTCTATAATTTGGGGTTTCTGCTTTTAATCTTCTCCCTGCCTTTCCTGGTCAGCCTTGTTTCAAATGCCTTAGTCAGAGGGCAGATTACTCCGGGCCAAAATGTGATGTTTTTTATTTTTCTTACCATAACAGGTTTTCAATCGCTGTTTTTCGCCATGTGGATGGACATTCAGGACAATGATAAGCTTCTTAAATAATGACATTGACAGCAGTCATTTGCTGCTTTTGCACCATTTGCAGATAAAACCGGTCATAAAAATGAAAATTTCGCCTGAGATGAACCAAAGACGGGCGTAGATCGATATGGCAGTGGCTATTTCAAGAGGCAGTCCGCCCAGGACAAGATAACCTGTCATGATTCCTTCCCGCACACCCAGTCCGCCCGGGAAAATAATCGCCAAAAGACCCAGTGTGACACTCAGAGGAAAGGCGAAAGCCACCTCCGGGCCTGCCCCGGAATAAAATGCAGTTACAAACAAAAAAAAGGCAACCAGCCATAATGCCCAGTATCCAAGGATAAACCATATTATGTTCAGGCTGTCGTAAAATCTGATGAAGGGGATATCCCATTCTTTTTTTGTAATCCGGATTGCCACTTTGATAAAGAAAGTGTGAAAGCCCCCGGAATACAGCAGGAAGGTGAAAAACAACACCAGGGAAAGCACAAAGGCTGAAAACAGGGTTATTCCATAGAAATAAACCATAGGAACAGCGCTGATGAGGAGACCTGCCCAAACATAAATCAACTGCTCTTTCATCGAAAGGAAGGAAGTGGTTTTCATTGGGAAACCAAACCTCGAAATATAGCCGGCCCTGCCTAAAATGACCCAGATCTTCCCCGGAATGTATTTTGCAAACACTGACAATCCATGAGAGATGATGGCATCTCTGGCGCCAATTGCAATATTATGCCTTTTCAGGATGTTCTGCCAGCTCAGGGCGCTGACAAGATACCCTGACCATAGCAGGAGTATGGATGCCAACAGGGGAAAAACTTTCCATTCCAGCTTTTTGAATCCGAAAAAATCAAACCGGTACAGATAGATAAACAGAAAAGCCAGCGAAAGATAAATAAGGATGTTGAAGGCATTTCTGAACCGCATACTTTCGATTTGATCTGTAAAAGTACATGAATTTAATAAAAACAATACCTTTGCACGTTTCTTGAATGAATAAGCGGTATGGTTTTCAGCAGCACTATTTTCCTGGTATTGTTTTTACCTGCTTTCCTGTTGATTTATTTCTTTTTGGGTGTAAAGCTTAAAAATCTTTTCGCCCTTGCTGCCAGCCTTCTCTTTTATGCATGGGGGGCCCCCGGATTTATTTTTATTGTCCTGGCTTCCATTATGGCCGATTTTTACCTGGTCGGATGGATGAATAAAAAGACAGGAGGGATAAAAAGGCTGCTTCTTGCCCTTTCTGTGGCCATCAATGTGGGATTGTTGCTTTATTTCAAATACGCCAACTTCTTCATTGAAAACATCAATATATTGATGGAAGACTGGGGTTTTGCACAGGTAACATGGACACGTATTGCCCTTCCCATCGGAATTTCTTTTTTTACTTTTCAAAAGCTTACCTATTCAGTGGATGTTTACCGGAAAGTGTACCATCCCCTTCGCAAGGTAACCGATTACGCATTGTATATCCTGATGTTCCCACAGTTGATCGCAGGTCCGATAGTGCGCTTTAATGAAATAGCGGGGCAGATTGAAGACCGGAGGGCAAATGAAAACAACAACAACCGCCTGACCGGCTTTTTTAGGTTTGCTCTCGGTTTGGCTAAAAAGGTGCTGATTGCCAACACTTTGGGAGAACAGGCAGACCTGGTTTTCGGATCTGATCCTGCCGGCCTTTCTTCTTACACAGCCTGGATTGGCGTTATTGCTTATGCGTTCCAGATATACTTTGATTTTTCAGGTTATTCCGATATGGCCATAGGCCTGGGCCGGATGGCGGGTTTCGACTTTCCTGAAAATTTCAACAATCCGTACATCTCAGGAAGCATCACCGAATTCTGGAGAAGATGGCATATCACACTGGGACGCTGGATGAAAGATTATCTTTATATCCCCCTGGGGGGGAACCGGGTTTCTGCTACAAGGATATATTTCAACCTTTGGGTGGTATTCCTGATTTCCGGCCTTTGGCACGGCGCTGCATGGAATTTTGTCATCTGGGGGGCATATCATGGGTTTTTCCTGGTGGCGGAAAGGTTGTTTTTGTTAAAACTCTACAAAAAAGCGGGCCGCCTCATCTCCACCGTATGGGTGTTTTTTCTCACCCTGATGGGTTGGGTGCTTTTCCGGGCCGACAACCTCGACCATGCGCTGTCGTTTGCCGGTTCCCTGTTCAGTAGCGGTGGGCAGGCCGGTCAGTTATATTTCGAAGGGAAGTTTTATGCCGTTCTCATCATCGGAGCTTTCTTTTCGTTCTGGGGCTTTTCACGCCTTATCGAAAAAAAGCAGCAATGGCTGTTGGCTAAAAACAGAGGACAGGGGATGCTCTCCCTGATGACTTTTACAGCCCTGGTTTTGTTTGTTGTATGTCTGGCTTATGTTTCCTCAAGTGGCTTTAATCCTTTTATTTATTTCAGATTTTAAAAGATAATGAAGTTGTTGGAAAAAATATTGCTGATATGTGTGATGGTGATTATCCTTTCACCCCCGGCAATGATGTTTTTCCCTTGGGTGAAAGAAAAACCTCTCAGCGGCGACTTTGTTGTTCCCCCGCAACCCCGGATAAATATGAATGACTGGCTGGATGGCATTTATCAGGAAAAGTACGAACCATGGGCCAACTTTCATATCGGTTTTCACCATTCCCTCTTCCGGTTAGCCAACCAATTGGATTTCTCACTGTTTGGGAAAGTCAGGTCAGATGATATCATCAGGGGGAAGAATGATTTCTTTATGGAATACGATTACATCAGGGCTTATTCCGGCATCGATTATATCGGTGAGAAAAGCCTCGACCGCTTTATCCGCCGCCTGACCTTCCTGCAGAAGAAATTAAAGGCCGATAACAACACTGACCTGATCTTCGTGATTGAGCCCGGGAAAGCCGGCTTCATGCCCGAAAATATCCCGGAGCGCTTTCCCGTTAATGATACCGTAATGAACAATTACAGGAAGATGGTTGAGCTTTCGGCAAAGCACGGCCTGGAGTTCATAGACCTGAACAGCTATTTCCTTTCGCTGAAAGACAAGACAACATATCCCTTATTTACAAAATACGGAACCCACTGGAGCCAGTATGGCATGTCGCTGGCAGCGGATTCTCTCATTAAGTATATAGAATATACCAGGAATACAGACCTCCCTGACTATAAAATTATAAGATATGAAAAGGAAATCCGCTCAAGAAGGCCTGATTATGATATCGGGAATGCCATGAACCTCATTTTCAGGCTGCCTGAAACCGATACCCTGGCTTATCCTGTGTATGAGTTTCAGAAGGATAATCAGGCGGAAAAACCCCGTCTGCTGGTTATCGGGGATAGTTTTTTCTGGAATATTTACAATACCGAATTACCGTTTAAGCTCTTTAAGGATGCGCATTTCTGGTATTTTAATTCGCTGGTCTTCCCCGAAACCTATATGGACACCCTTTTATCCCAAACCCTCAGCCTGAAAGAAGAATTGTATCACAATGATGTGATATTGATTATGGTTACAGAGCGGTTTCTGTATAAACTGGCCTGGGGGTTTGTGGATGATGCTTACGAACTTTTTGTTCCTCAGACCCATTACGATGAGATCCACCGGATAATAGAAAGAATATGCCTCTATGACACATGGTTTGGGCAGATTTTAACCAAGGCGGAGAAAAGCGGATCATCACTTTCTGAGACACTCAGCCGGGAGGCAATGTACCTGTTGGAACAAAAAAACCCCGGCAGGTTTTACAGGCTTTACGGGCCCTATTCCTACCGGCAATCCATACTGTCAAGCAGTGAGTGGATAGAATCCATCGAACAGAAGGCCGCAGAAAGGAACATCAGCCTGGATTCGGCGATCTCCCTTGACGCAGCCTACATGTTTGAGAAAAATTTTCCTGAGCAACACACGGATTATAAAAGAATTATGGAATTTCAAAAACAAATAAAAAAAGATACCGCCAGATGGAACCGGATAATGAAAATGGCTTCTGAATATTGCATGACGCCGGATGAGGCCATTATGGTGGAAACAGAAAATGAATTCTGGGAGATTTTAAAGGAACAATGAAATATTGGAGATTAACGCACTCAGTTTAAAATTATAACTTTAAATTTGTTCTGATAAAAAACTATGCTTTATGGTAAATAAAGACATACTGGTAATATACCCTGAAACGTTTTCGACACAGATCGCGCTTTATAAAGGCGCCACCATGCTTTTCCTGAAAAACATCAGACACAAGCCTGAAGAGCTTGGAAAATATATTGATGTGAATGATCAGCTTGAAATGAGGTTCAACCTGGTGATGTGGGAACTGAACGACAATGAAGCTGAAATGGACGACATTGAACTGGTGGTTGCCCGGGGCGGCGTTCTGAAACCCTTAAACGCAGGGGTATATGCCATCAATGACAAAATGGTGGAAGATCTCCGGAGAGGAATTAAGGGTAAACACCACACCAATCTGGGGGGGCTGATCGCAAATAAAGTGGCTAAACAGCTGAATGCAAGGGCAATTATGGCAGATCCCGTTTCAGTGGATGAAATGGATGATATTGCCAGGGTTTCCGGGCACCCGCTTTTTGAGAGAAAATCCATCTTTCATGCACTGAACCAGAAATTTTATGCCAGGAAGTATTCAAAGGCCAATCATAAAATTTATGAAGATGTTAACCTCATTATGGTTACCGTTGGAATGGGAGGGATTTCAGTGGCGGCGCACAGAAACGGCCGTGTTGTGGATGTCAATAACGCTTTCGACGGCGATGGCCCCTTTTCGGTGAAACGTTCCGGCTCACTTCCGGTGGGAGATCTCGTAAGTCTATGTTATTCAGGTAAATACACTGAAGAGGAGATCATGGCTATGATCACCAAAGAGGGGGGGTATGCAGCCTATCTTGACACCGGAAACGTCCATGACATTAATATGCTTATGGAGAAAGGGGATGAAAAAGCATTGTTTATTTCTGATGCATGCGCTTACCAGGTGTCAAAAGAGATTGGCTCAATGTATGCAGTTCTGGAAGGTCAGGTGGATGCCATTATCCTCACAGGTAACATATTTCACAGCGAAAGATTTTTGGGGAACATAAAAAAGCGGGTCGGGAAAATCGCTGAATTTGTCCTTTATCCCAGCATCAATGATGTTGAAGCCCTTGCAGAAAATGCCTTCCTGGTGCTTAAGGGCGACCTTGATGTTCAGGATTACACGTGAAATGGCCATGGCATTTTTTTCTGTTGATTTTTTTAGTACCAAAAATGAAATTATGTAAGCCATTATCAATATTTTTGGCCCCATGTTCATATCTTCAAAAATATCAGCCAGGCTTAAAATCATTGCAGGGATTATTGCTTTTACCGGTTTATACTTTGCCTTCGTATCCGGAAGCAATAGCCGTGAAGCCGTAGTGGCCGATAAATCATATCCTAAAGTTTATGCAGATGCCGGGCAATTGCTGACCGAAAAAAAGAGAAATCATGTTGAAGAGTATTTTCGCCATCTGAGACGAAAAAATGTTTTTAACGGAAATATATTATATGCTGAAAAGGGGGAGGTGGTTTATGAGGCATGCATAGGTTATGGGGATTTGAAGCACAATGAAATGCCCCTCAGCACGGGTTCTGCCTTCCAGCTTGCCTCTGTTTCAAAGATGTTTACAGCCACAGCCATTATGATTCTGAAGGAGGAGGGTAAACTGGATTATGACGATTCTGTGAATAAATACGTTTTCGGATTCCCATACAAGGATGTAACGATCCGCCACCTCCTGACCCACCGTTCAGGGCTGCCCAGGTATATGCCTCTGGCCGACAAGTATTGGGACCGGACAAAGACGATATCAAACCGTGATGTTGTGGGGCTTCTGATCCGTTATCACCCGGCTCCTTCTTTTTCTCCGGGAAAAGGTTTTCATTATTGCAACACCAATTATGCCTTGCTTGCCTGTATTGTGGAAGCGGTAAGTAAGATTGGCTTCGATAAATTTGTGAAGAGCAGGATTTTCATACCCGCCGGCATGACCGATTCATTTGTTTATAACCACACTGGGATGGAAACCATACCCGGGGAAATTCCCGGCGGAGTGCCCGGTCATGAAATCAGTAGCAGAGGCTTCCGGCAGATTGGGGACAATTATTTAAATGGCGTGATGGGTGACAAGGGGGTGTATTCAACCGTCAGGGACCTTTTCCGCTTTGATTCGGCGCTGAGGGCGGAAATAATTGTTTCAGCCGAAACCCTTGAGGAGGCATTTTCCCCGGGAAGCCCGGCCAGATCGAATAATAAGGATAATTATGGATTTGGCTGGAGGATCAGGCATGACATGGACAGCACTGTTTATCATTTCGGATGGTGGAAAGGATTCAGAACTTATTTTATCCGTGATCTGGCTCAGGAAAGGTCTTTAATCGTGCTGTGTAACAATACCAGAGGCATATCCTCTTCTTTATTATGGGACCTGATCAAAGAAAACGATTCTGCCCTGATCCGTGAAGTTTATCATGAGCTTTCTCAAAGACATGAAAAGGGGAAAGCCCTCTAATCATCATTTACCAGAAGTTTAAAGCCGATTCCATGAACATTGATAAGTTCAATCCTGGGGTCGTCTTTAAGATATTTCCGCAGCCTGGTCACATACACATCCATACTCCTGGCGTTGAAATAGCTGTCGTCGAACCATATTTTTTTCAGGGCATGGCTTCTGTCAAGCACATCGTTTATATTCTGGCAAAGGAGTTTCAACAGCTCAGATTCCTTGGAAGTGAGTTTTTGCTCTGCATCCCCTTTTTTCAAAACCTGCCTGTTGTAGTCGAATGTAAAATCCCCGATCCGGTATTGATGCTGTGCTGCCGCCTTTCCAGGAGCGCTTCTTCTTAAAATTGCCTGCATCCTTACCAGGAGCTCTTCCATGCTGAAAGGCTTGGTAATGTAATCGTCAGCGCCCAGTTCAAAGCCTTTCAGCTTATCTTCATGCATCGATTTTGCCGTAAGAAATAGCAAAGGTACCGCCCTGTTTATCTGCCTGATTTCCCTTGCAAGGGTAAATCCATCCTTAACAGGCATCATTACGTCGATCACACAGAAATCATAATGGTCTTCCCGGAAAGCATTGAAAGCTTCCTGACCATTGATACACAGGGTTGTATTGTACCCTTTGGCTTCCAGGTAGGATTTAAGAACATTTCCAAGATTCCTGTCATCCTCTGCAAGTAATACCTTTATCATTTTATCCGGCGGCTATTTGTTCATGATGAAAGGGTAAAGATATTGAAAATTTTGAACCCTTTCTCAATTCGCTTTCAAGTTTTATTTTTCCTCCGTGCCTTTCCGTTACGGCTTTAACATAACTTAAGCCCAGACCAAAACCTTTTACATTGTGTAAATTTCCGGTGGGTACGCGGTAGAGTTTGTCGAAAACCTTTTTCTGGTTCGCTTTGCTGATACCAATCCCTTTGTCTGCTACGGAAATGATAATCCCGCTGTAGAAATTGGCAGATTCCACGGTTATTTCCGGCTTACCGTCAGAATACTTAATGGCATTGTCGAGGAGGTTCACTATAAGGTTGGTGAGGTGGGTCTTGTCTCCGGCAATAACAGAGCGGGAAGCGCTCAGATCCAGATTTACCTTTCCGCCGTCTTTGTTCACCTGCAGCATAACTTTATTTACGGCTTCCCGGATAACGGTATGCATATCCACCTCCTCAAAATTAAGCTGGATATGCCCCTTATCAAGTGCGGCCGATTGCAATATCTGTTCGGCCATTTTTCCCAACCTTTTGTTTTCCTGTCCAATCACCTCAATATAATTGCTGTACACCTGTTCTGATTTTTGTATGTCCTTGTCGCTCAGCGCTTCACAAGCAAGAGATATGGTTGAGATGGGTGTTTTGATCTCATGGGTCATATTGTTGATAAAATCTGTTTTCATCTCTGATAGTTTCTTTTGCCTGAGAATGGTCATCACGGTGTAGGAAAAGGAAAAAATGATGACAATCATCAGAATGATGGAAACAGAAAGCATTCCCCACAATTGCCTGAGCAGAAATGTCCTTTCTTTTGGGAAATAGATCATGAGGTAATCCGGGCTGGGATTCATTTCGTTCGGAAACAGCTTGAAAGAAAATGCTTTTGAAAGCAGCTCATCAGGGTATCTGCCTGTTTTTTGCACCGGCATGAAATTCCTTGAAGGGCAGAAAATACCGAATTCAAACGGGGTATTGATGCTTTTTGTCTGTAGCTCAGCAATGATCAATGAATCCAGCAGGGATGGATCAATCCTGTTCTCCACCGGTATCCTTGTGCCGCTATTGAAAAAACTTTCCAGAACATCCCTGAAGAAGAAAGACCTTCGCAGGAAATTATCAAAACTCAGACTGGTTATAGGCTCATTCCATGTGTCAAACAGGTACTGCTGAAGTGAGTCGCCGGTCTGGCTTCTCATGCCAGGATTCTGAAAATAAGGGTAGCTTCTGAGTTTGCTGATGGCCTCAAGTTTTTCAAGCTTCAATACTGCCGATGCGCCGGCTTCATTTACATTCCTGACGAAATTGGCTTCTTTGACAACAATGGCATTTTTTATCCAATAGGATTGTATCACCATCAGTCCTATCAGGGCCAGAGTCATAACAGATATCAGGATGACGAAGCCTTTGTTGTTCATAAACACAAAGATACGCTCAGGCAGTTTCCCGTATTTTACTTTTAACTTTTATTAACTTTTATCTATTATCCCCGGTAAAAAGAGTTACGGAAAGATAAAATGTATTAATTTGGTTAAAAATGATTCAGTGAGATCCGTAATTGCGTTGTTGCTGCTGACTGTTATTTTTTCCCCTGGGCGGGCCCAAAAGGACAAAGGGGTGATATGCTCTGCCTTACCGGTTGTTTCATTGAGTTATCCCGGATATGTGGGTCTGGAAACACATGGCGCGGTCAGATATGGCCGTCATTTGATTTCGGCAGGCCCGGGATTTCCCCTCAACGGCATAAACCCTCAATTGTTTGAGATGGGGGTAAGGTACCGGTTTTTTCTGAACAGGGATCCTGCTTCGGTGGATGTTTTTGTTCAATACGGGTTCATCTTTCAAAGAAGAAAAGAGCATCAGGAATCCGTCCAAAAAGGAAATTCCATACACAACAGGTTGGGCTATGGGTTTACCATTAAGATATCACGGAGTATTAAACTGATCCATTCCCTCAGTGGGGGTATGTCAAACACCTGGTTCAGCGGTGAAAAGATGAAAGATATCAGTGTTTCTGCCGATGCGGGCATTTTGATAGAGATATCCGGGAAAAAATGACAAAAATATTTGTGAAAATATTGATATTGTGTGTTATACCTGTTTGCCTGCCGGGTCAGGAGGGGATTAAGATCATCGCACACCGGGGAGCATCCTTTAATTATCCGGAAAATACCATGCTGGCGTTCAGCAAAGCGCTGGAGGCCGGGGCCGGATATATTGAGCTTGACATCAGGCTTTCCGCCGATGATTCCATTATGGTTATCCACGATGAAACCATTGACCGTACCACAAACGGATCAGGAGAGGTAAGGTCCTTGACCTTTCAGCATCTTCGCACTTTTTCTGCAGGGCACCCTGAAAAATTCGGGGAAAGTTATGCAGGTGAAAGGATACCTTCCTTTTATGAGGTGATTTCAGTTTTCGGAGGGTCGTGTGTCCTGTGTGTTGATATGAAGAACGTTCCGGAACAGATGGCTGTGAACCTGGCAAATAATGCAGGCGCTGCCGGGGATGTAGTCTGGTGTTCTTACAACAGGGATAAGCTGGAAAGAATCAGGGGGCAATATCCGGGAGCCAGGCTGTCATTGATCACCAACCTGGCCACAGAATCCGACATTTGTTTTGCTTCGGATCTTGAAATGGAAAGCCTCACCACCTCATGGTACACACCCGGTCTGTATATCCGAAAGGCTCACACACGCAATCTTGAATATTGGGCCGGTGTCATTGATGATCCGGCAATTGCAGATATTTTTATCAGGCAGGGGGCAGATGCCATTATTACCGGTAATCCCGCTGCAATGGCGCTGCCGGATGTAAAACTGATACATGCGTTTCCGAACCCCTTTACCTGTTCTGTTTCCATTGTGACTGCCACGGAAGAACCTCCAGGGGAGATCAGCATTCTTGATGAAACGGGTAAAATAATTTGCCGGATATTGCCGGATTCAGGCACCTTCACCTGGACTCCCGGCGACCTGCCCGGGGGGATTTACTTTATCACGGCAGTTTATAAAAACAACATCCTGTTTGAAAAGATATTGTTTTTACCCTGAGGGGGTGAAGAAAAGTAGAAAAAAAAGGCAGAAAAGGAGACTACTGCAACTCAAAAAATGTTTGACCTATTTCAAAACCATCGGCAAAGATGGCCACGTTATACTTACCCACCATGGCAGGGTCTTTTTCCGATTTTTTTGTCCAGTAAAGGCACAGGTTTAAAGGCTCCTGTGTATATTCAATTTCCTTTTTGATGGTATATTCAATGAGTTGCCCCTGGTATTCAAAGGTATAGGTGTCGCCCATTCTTTGTGATACGATAACATTGTCGGGCCTTGCAATACGCATGTATATGGACTTGGGCCCCGGGGCGACCAGTTTGTTTTCTCCCAGTGTGAAACATACTTTCACTTTTTCTATTTTATTGGCTTTATCCGTGGTCCGTTCCCTTCCGCTTCCTGTAAGCCTGATGCCTTCGGCTGTGAGGTTATAGGCTTTAAGCACGGCAGCATCGGTCATTTTTTCTGAAAGTTCCTTCTTCTCTTCAGTGAGCTTGCTGGTTTTTTTCTGCTCGGTAATGTACTGCTCCATGATCCTTTCATTTTCCTCTTTGAGCTCCCTGTTGACAGTAAACAGGGAATCAAGCTGGTGGACATATCCCTGGGAGATTTTCCTTAAAAGTTCGAGTTTTTTGTTCACTTTGTGGTATTCCCACTTGTAATTCAACAGGTTTTGGATCTCTTTGGCATTGGCCTGTATAATGCTGTCTTTCGATTTCAGGGAATCTGCCAGGGTTCCGTACATCACCTTAACACTGTCGTGGCGGTTCATCAGTGCATTCAGTTCTTCCTGAAGTTCTTCCTGTTGCACTTCCTTTTCTTCGATAAGGGCTACATACTTTGATTTCATGGGTATGAACCAGATCAGAAGGGCGATCAAAGCAAGCAGCAAAAGGAGAACGATGATGATCAGCGACCTGTTGTTTTTCTTTTTATCACCCACAGGTTGCACATTTGATTTTGCCGGTTCCGGATTCATTGTGATGTGTTTAAATCTGCAATTATAATTTCAACCCCAAAATTAATTTATAATTGCCTGAAAACGAAAATAAATATTTAACTGGGCAAGGTATTCGCTAAACAGCCTGCAAAAACTGCGGATAATCAATGGCCGGCCCCACCCGTCATCTTGAAGTGGTCGCCTGTTTCATCCACAATTCTTTTGTACCACTCAGCGCCATAACCGGGTTGTTCCACGGTAGGGGTGTGGTATTTGTAACCTTCGGGCACATCTACTTTTGTTTTGATGTTGCCATCCATGTATTTGGTGAAAAGGTAGGCATAGAATCCCTGCCATTCTTTCAGCGTTTCATTTCCTGCAGACACTGAGAAATCGGTCAGCAGGTTTACCGCATCCCGGGTTTTATTATCCTCAGCGAGGTCTTTGGCTTTGGAGGTTATCGTATTTGCCTGTTCAATGAAGTTTTTCTCCATTTGTACTTGCTTTTCCCTTATTTCAGGGTGAATGACGTTGTATCTGGTGTAAGCAAAATTGGATATCATGTTGAACACCCAGAATCCGGCATCAAATGAAAAATCCATTATAGAACCGTTACCCACGGCAAAAGCTTCCGGCACACGGGTGATGGATGAAAACATGGGCATAAACACGGTGCTGGCGGCATCGTCGACCCCGAACCAGAAGATTCCTCCCACAGGGTCAGGGAGCCAGGAGCGGGATTGCGCAACAAACACGAAGCCTGTTTGCTGTGTGGCAGTGGCCCTCTCATTACAGTAGGTTTCACCCTCAACCTCAAAGGTAAGCGGCCTCCAGCGGTAGGGGTTTCCGTAAGGTGCAGCTCCCAAATCCTTTGACATATCAAGGGGAGTGCCCTCCAGGTGGTCTCTCATAAAGTCCATCATGTCGGTCACGGATATCTTGCGGTCGGGTTTGATCCACAGAGGCATTCTGTTTTTCAGGTTGTGGCCTGAAGCATAATCATAATATTTATCCATTTCGGCGTTGATGCTTCTGAACATGGCCCAAACCCTCACTTCACAGAATCTGGCTCCCCCAAAATCGACCGGTGCGTAAGTGTCGGAGAAGCTGAAATCTTTATCTTCACCCTCGAAAAATCCTTTGGTTTTTGCAAAGGAGATCACATCGGCGGCATAAACACATTCCACTTCAGGGTTAAAAATTGATCCAATCTGATCAAAAGTGATGGATTTTACCCCGTCGGCCAATGGGAAAGTCGTGATGCGTGCCTGATTGGCATGGGCGCTCACATATCCGTCGGGGATCCTGAGGGCAACCCAAACAGCTCCTTTTTCTCCTTCACCCTTTCCAATCAGTTCCAGTATCCAGGCTTCATCGGGATCAGAAATCGAAAAAGATTCACCGGAGCTGTAATAGCCGTATTCTGCCATAAGTTCTGTGATTACCTTAATGGCCTCCCGGGCTGTTTTGGATCGCTGCAGGGCGATGTAGATCAGGCTGCCGTAATCCATGATGGCTCCTGACTGGGAGCCAAGCTCGGAACGCCCGCCATAGGTAGTTTCCCCGATGGCTACCTGGTATTCGTTCATGTTTCCAACCACATTATAGGTTTGGGAAGCCTGTTTTATTTTTCCTAAAAATTTGCCTGTATCCCATTCATAAACATCAAGCATCGACCCTTCGGGCCAGGTGGCTGCGGGCCAGTGGTACAATTCGCCGTAAAGCACATGCGAGTCGGCAGAGTAGCTGATCATTGTCGAGCCGTCGGTTGAAGCTCCTTTGGTAATCAGAAAATTGGTGCAGCCGTACGACCGGAAAGCCACGGCTGAAGCCATTAACAAAACAAACAACAAAAATCCCCTGATATTCATAATTATATATAATTAATTTATTAAATCAATGCTTTACCGGCAAAAATAGCAAAACTGCCGGAATCAATGAAAATTTTTTGATTTCTCCTTGCATGGCAGGACAGGTCAGAATCCGATATTAAAACCGGAATTGAGGATGCTTTTTTTGCCTCTGAAAAATTCGGGAGCCCTGATTTCCTTTTCATCATATACATCGCTGTTCATAAATCCGGCAAAGACATAAGCGTTGTTGATGAATTCATAAACAGCCCTGACAGCGACAGTGGTGTTTTCGTACAGGATGTTTTTAAGCACGGGCAGGCTTTCAGGGTCTTCTTCCTCTCCGTAAATATAATCGTCCCCGTGCCGTGCATTAAGATAGGAAACCGTAATGGTGAGGCCGCGTAAGGGTTTGTAGGAAATCTCTGCATACACCTCTTCCGAGTTGTCCCTGAGGTAATGGCCCATGTTGTAATAGTTGGATTCAAAGGTGGTTGTCAGGATATTATGCTGGTAGGTGATCGGAATGGTGTAGGTGTATTCGGCCAGCGCCGAAAGGTTTTTTACCGGGTAGTTGCTTAATTTGGCCCCGGCCTTATAACTGATGGGATTCCGACGGTCAGGATCGGAAAGTCTTCCGATCGAAAGGTCGTCTAAAAACAGGGTGCCATAAAGGTGCAGGTTCTTTATCCGGGTGGAAGAGAGGTCGAAGAACATCTGGGAGTTTTGACCGGACTGGTTGCTGATGCCGTTGAGGGTGTGGTCAATTGACTTGAAGAAGGCCACCGGAATCAGGTAGGCAGGATGCACTCCGATATCGCTGTAAACAATTGAATTGCCCAACGAGAAATGAAGCCGTTTAAAAGGGGTGAATGTAAACATGTTGGCGGCCAAGTATTTTTGATGAAACACCTCCCTGTAATCACCGTTATTGTAATAGTATGACCTGGCGCTGTCAACGATTTCAGAAACGAGCCAGCCATGAAAATAGTTGAATTCGAACCATTTGACCGGTTTTAAATGAAGTTTGATGTGGGCAAACGAAGGAGTTCTTCCTGAGAGAATATTGGTTCCGTTATAGGCATTTCCCCAGTTGATGTGATCTTTTGCCAGGCTGAAATCGCCCCATTTCCAGGTGTAGGAAATTCCTCCGCGCATCTCGCTGTAATCTCCGGCGCCCCCTTTCAGTTCTTTATAGGGTCCCCCCTGTCTTTGGGTGAAGAACGACGATTCGCACATCCGTTCACTTTCAGAATTGTCTCTGAGGCTTGCATAAAACCCCCAGTGTTTGCCTATGTATGCAAAGGCTTCGGCGCCACCCCACCTGTGATAAATATTTTTATCCTTATTAAAATAGTAGTCTATGCCCCAGATGGGTTTAACCGCCATGGTGAACAGAGAGTCTTTGTAATATCCGCCAAGAGGATTGACTGCAAAGGCCAGGTTCCTGTTTTTTTTGAAAATATCAAATCTGGGGTCATAGTCGGGAAGGGCGCTTAATTCGGGTTTAAATTCCAGCAAATAAAACTCCAGTTCATCTGATTGCCTTTTGCTGAGTTCCTCTTTTTTTTGAAGGGCAGCATTGAGCTGTTGTGCGATGAATATCCGGCTGTAAGGTTTCACTGCCGACCGGATGTCAACAATGCCGGTTACCTGGAGTTCATCCAGGAAATTGTATAT
>JAFGME010000053.1 GCA_016927695.1 Bacteroidales bacterium | reverse complement strand
GATATATAACAATTAATGATACTCTCCAGATATCAGATAATAATTTCCAGTTTGATTATACCCTTACAAAATTAGCATGTCTTGGAGGAGGTTTATGGCGTAAATCAAATAGTCCGTATCTAATTGATTGTGATATTAATGTACCAGTTGACAGTATTTTGATGATTGAACCTGGAGTAGAGATTATATTTGAGGAAGGATTATCAATGAATGTCTATGGCAGACTTATCGCAGTAGGAAAAGAAACCGACAGTATTATTTTTACCGTTGCTGATACTACAGGCTTTAGCACAACAGGTGTGACAGAAGGGGGATGGCTCGGATTGAGATTTCTGAATACTGCTTTGAATGGACAGGATAGTTCAAAACTTGAATATTGTATAATTGAATACGGTAAGGGCGTTGGATCAGGAAGTGATGAAAATGGCGGAGGAATCTACCTTGAGAATTGCGCTCCAGTATTAATCCGGAAATCCCTGATACATCATAACTATGCCACATTAAACGGTGGTGGAATTTATAGCCTGAACTCTGATATTAATCTTAGCAATGTTCTACTTAGCGGTAACAAATCAAATATAGGTGGGGCAGGCTATTTTGGAGGACACAATCCAAGCCTGGTTAACGTAACAGTTAGTGACAATATAGCTCTATCTAATGGAGGTGGTATATATATCAATGATTCAACAATTAATTTAATGAATAGTATATTATGGAATAATTACCCCGAGGAGATATTTATAAATGCTGGCAATGCTTTAGTAGAATATTCTGATATTATGGGAGGTTGGCCCGGAACTGGTAACATAGATGCCGATCCCCTGTTTGCAAATCCCTCTAATGGCGATTTCCGACTGACCTGGCTAAATTATCCCATTCCAGATTCTACAAAATCACTGTGTATTGATTCTGGAATCCCAGATCCACAATATAACGATCCGGATGGAACCAGGAATGATATGGGAGCATTCTATTTTTACCAATATTGAAAAATAATCGTAACACTCCTGTCTGATACACTCCACCTTGTATTCTTATCTGTGGTAGTGTAACTCTCCGGTAAAGTACACCCGCTAAAAAAACTACTGCCTCTGGTGGAGGGGATCCCTTCTACCAACCCCGTCCATATTTATTTTCTTAGAAGCAGTAATTTTGGCGATTGTGGGAGACTATATGCTTTGGTTTTCTGATTTTATTGGTTTCCAGTTTTGAGGTAGTAATTCATCCAACCTGTTTGCCTTGTGTTGTGGTATTCTTTCAAGCCCATCTTTGAGCCAGTCGAAAGGATTAATGTTGTTTCTTTTGCAGGTTCCAAAAAAAGAATAGAACATGGCAGCTCTTTGAGCAGATTGATGGGATCCGGCATCCGCCGGTTGGCGGACTTTCTTCCCAGTGCATTGGGCCTGATGGCATTTTCTACCAGGTTAATGTCTATTTCCAGCGTTCCGCCATACAGATATACCATCAGGTTATCCCACCTAGGTATGGTATAAGCCAAAGCTTCTCCCATCGGACTCTTTGGAAGGTAACTGGAAAAATGATCAGCCATCCATTTGCTCAGTTGATTTAATATGGGCAGGGATTGCTGCCAAGGGAGTTCTGCACCACGCCGGACAATCCATCGAAGCTCTTGCGCATATCTGTAGGTTGACTATAAAGGTGGAACCGGTTACTGGTGGATAGTGTGAACATGATACCTGTGTTTTATTCCAGATTCATCGGACAGCATACCTGGATCCCATTGGGATAAGTGATGGTTATACAATCCTTATCACTGCCGATCACCCCTTTGGCCACCTCCACCGGCAGGAATGTTTTGACCGGTTTGCTTTCAGCATGAACTGCCCGGTCCTTTTCCTGTTTGCATTTCTTGAGCCAATATCCAAAGGTCGATTTGGACAGGTTCTCATCTATACAAAACTGCCTATGAAACTGAACGAAACAGGTGATTTTACCTGGATACAAACCTTTGGTGGAACAGAGGATGAATTTGTGACCGCCATCCGGACCGATGGAGAATCCAACATCATTGTGGCAGGATGCTTTTACGGTCATACCCAACTTGGCGATTCATTGTTTTACACCTCCCACCCCACCGGGGTTTTCCTTGCCAAATATAATATAACCGGAGGTTTTGAGCATGCCGTGATGATTGACGGCACTAATCTTAACGCCGGATCGGGAGTGGTGTACAGCGGAGAGGGCAGCGTTTACATGGCCGGCAATTTTTCGGAAGAGGTCACCTTTGGCGCTCAAACCTTTGTAGCCGGAGAATTCAATATGGACATATACATTGCAAAATTCACGGCACAGGGCAACCTGGAATGGGCAAGACACGGTGGAGGCAATGCCTCGGATGATGTAACGGCCATGGATGCGGATGAAAACGGAAACCTTGTCATGGCAGGGCATTACCTGTCGGACATCAGTTTTGGCAATGTATCCCTTACTTACACCCTCTGCTGCGGCTCCCCGGAAATCTACATCGTTCAATTCGATGATAAAGGTACTGCCGGGTGGGGAAAACAAATCTCAGGGATCCGTGCAAGGATCAATGACCTTACCTGCCTTCAGGATCAAAAACTGGCATTTGCAGGTATTTTCCAGGAGGAAGTGGCCCTCGACAGCCTGAAACTTGATGCCACTGCGGAAAACAATAATTATTTCGGCATGCTGGCGCCGGACAATCTCACCGGTTATCCTGAAACCTCTCTCCCTCAATCTGTGGCAGTTTATCCCAATCCCGCTTCCGGGGTGATTTATCTTGAAAAAGGCCTCCGTGAAACCCTTTCTGCCATCAGGATTTATGACATGAGTGGACGGCTAGCCCGGGAAATCAGGCTTTCAGGTTCGCACAAAAATGCTGTTGATATATCAGGCCTGGGAAAAGGCATTTATCAGCTTGTTTTCACAGGAAAGGAAGGCGGGAAGCTCCATCCGGAAAAGTTAACCGTTTACTGATACTCACAAGGAAAATCCAGGTCCGGTGTACCTGTAACGGCAGACCTGCCCGGTTGGCGAATGCCGGGTGTATGCCATGCGTATTCAGGGTAAACTTTACTAACTTCGTGCCCTGATATGGAAACGACAATGGAAAAGGAAAAAAAGTTCCAAACGGGCAATGTAACCCTGGTGTCTCTCATTCATCTGCTTCACGACATTTACTCGTCTTTCCTGGCGCCACTCCGGCCCCTGCTGATAGAAAAATTCGGCATTAGCCTGTCCATGGCCTCCCTGTGGGACCTCTTCCAAAGGATACCGTGGCTGCTGAACCCGATCATCGGCATCATTGCAGAAAAAGCGCCGGCCCGGTATTTTGTGATCTTCACCCCGGCCATCACTGCAGTGACCATGAGTTTGATTGGTGTTGCGCCCACCTACACCGTGCTGTCCGTTTTGCTGCTCGTGATGGGAATAAGCAGCGCTGCTTTCCATGTGCCCACCCCTGTGATGGTGAACAAACTGTCGGGCGAACACTCCGGTAAAGGGATGAGCTTTTATATGTTCGGAGGGGAGATTGCCCGGACCATCGGGCCTCTTGTCATTACGGGGGCCGTGTCCCTCTGGGGGCTGGAAGGGACATGGAAACTCATTCCTTTCGGGCTGGTGGCTTCCCTGATCCTCTATTACAGGCTCAAAAATGTAAAGATATCGCAGGATTTCAAAAAGCAAAAAACCGGTACGGGATTCAGAAAATCATTACGGGAGATGCTGCCCTTTTTCGGGATCATGGTCGGCATCACCTTTTTCAGGGCCATCATGAAATCGGGACTGAGCGCCTTTCTTCCGACCTATTACGTGATGGAAAAAGGGGAAACGCTCTGGTTCGCCAATTCGGCCCTTTCGGCTTTCCAGCTTGCAGGGGCGGCAGGAACCCTTGCCGCCGGGATCATCTCCGACAGATTGGGCAGAAAAACATCCCTGCTCATCATTGCGATCGTCACACCGGTTTTTATGTTTCTTTTTATGTCTGTACAGGGTATATTGGCTTTCCCCATGCTGATGCTGTTAGGGTTCTTTATTTTTGCCCCGGGGCCGGTCATGCTTGCGCTGGTTCAGGATGTCGGTAAGGAAAAGCCTGTGTTCAATAACAGCATATATATGACCATCAGCTTTGTAACACATGCCATTTCTGTGGTGATTGCCGGCATCCTGGGCGATTGGATCGGGCTTGCCGGCACATTTAAACTTTCGGCTTTTCTCGCCCTGGGCGCCATTCCCTTTGTGCTGATGCTAAAAACCGGCAAACCCCATCCCTTAACAAAATGACCTGCCAGGAATGTTAAAGTTTCTTAAAATGAGCCTTTTACATCCCGGATCGTATTAATTTTACCCCTGGTAATAAAAAAGTTCTGCCATAAAATCCCTGATGCAGAGCCGGAAAAACAATAACGAATCTCACTTTTCAGGAACCCAGCCCATGTTGGCATCTGTTTTACAGTCGAAATCCAGAAGATAGGGTTTAATATCCAGCAATGGCGTTCCGTTGAGTATATCGAGGCCGGAAGTGTAAATACGGTTCTTTTCGATCTTCTTTAAACGGGCTAAGGTCAAACCGATGGGGTTGAACCTGTGGGGTGAACGCGTGGCAAAAAGCCCCGCCTCCACTCCTTTTCCTCCCGGAGGGAAAACCCTCGGAACGGGCTCTTTCGAAGGCCTGTGAATGTGAAAAATGATGTAAAAGTATCGGAACATATCCAAACGGTACAGGGCTTCCGAGTATTCCCCGAACAGTTCCACATAAAAAACGCCCGGCGCATCCTCAAATTGAGTGAAAGGGGCATCATTTTCATAAGGTGTGTGTATGATCCCGACAGATTTGAAATTCATCACATTAATTTTTATGATTCATTTGAATACTCCACCACAAATGCAGCCATTGGCCTCATTCAAGGGTTCAACATCCGCATGATAGACAGCTTCAGCATCAAAACCCGAATACTTACCGCTGATTTGCATGCCGCTTGCTGCCACAACGCCAAACCCCTGCCAATAATCATCCTTCCGGACAAAAACCTCCTCTGTCATCGCTTTGGCTTTGGAATTCCCCTCAGGGCTCAGCGCCTTTTTGCTCTGCAATTCAACCACAGGTCTGTTTTCAGCCACCTGTTTTATCAACATAAGCGCTGATTCCAGAACATCGACAGGGTCAAATCCCGCGATGACGCAACCCGCTCCGTATTTCTCAGGCAGAAATCCGAAAACGTCAGTGCCCGTGATTGAAGCAATGTGCCAGGGGACAATGAAACCGTCTGTTTTTATACCTTCCTCCATGAGGGCGGCCATGGCCGGCAGCAGGCATTTGTGGGCGCTGTAAACAAAGAAGTTGTTCAGGGCGGCCATGGAAGCATTGACGATTGCGGCAGCCGTGGCGGGAGCGCTGTTTTCAAAACCCGTGGCCACAAAGATCACCTTCTTTACCGGATTGTCCTTTGCCAGCAGAAGAGCATCGCGAACAGAATGTATGACCCGGATGTCAAGGCCTGCCTCTTTTTCTTTTTTCAGCGAGGAAGTTGAACCCGGAACCGGCATCAGGTGGCCGAAGGTGGCAAGGATCACCCCTTTCAGCCTGGCAAATGCAATGGTTTTATCGATAAATACCCTTCCACCGGCACAAACGGGGCAGCCCGGCCCTGTCCCCAGCGAAATCCGGGGAGGAAGCAGTGAAAGAATTCCAGATTCCCTGATTACCCTGGTGTGATCGCCGCAAACCTCTCTCAGGGCAATCTCCCTGCCTTTATACCGGCCTATCTGTTCAGCCAGCGCATCCATCTGCTCACGGTCATGGGTTTTGTCAGCGTGTTTCATCATTTATGCTTCCGTTCTTCAAATGGGTTTCCCTCCTGTGGGCTGCAACGGTAAGTTGTCCGAGGGCAATGCCCCCGTCGCCGGCCTGCGCCGGACCGTTTGAAAAAACCTCAAAGTGAAGCTGCCTGAGCCAGTTCCCGGCTTTTTCAAGAAGAAAACGGTTCCGGAAGGTTTCTCCCGAGAGAACAATCTTATTGACAGAGGTTTTTTTCCGTATATTTTCGGCCATTACACAGATAATATCCGCCATAGTGTTGTGAAATTTAGCCGAGATGATCCCCGGTCTGACATGCCGCATTATGTCTTCCACCATCTCCTCCGTCATTGGCCTGACAGATATGGTTTGGCCCGGTATAAATGAATACATCCCCTTGACCTCAGGTTCGATGATGGATTCAAGCCACCCGGATGCTTCTGCAGGGGAGCCGGTGTTTTCTATTTCAAGAATGGCGGAAACTGCGTTGAACAAATTGTCAACGGCGCAACAAAGCGGGGCATTGCGCTTACTGTCAATGGCCTGAAGCATTGCCTGCACCCTTTTTTTTTCCATGGTGTTTATGAATGGAATATCCAGATCGGACATTTTAGATCCAAACACCTGGTTCAACAATGAAAAACCAGGCCATCCGGGCTCACCGGCCATGGCATCTCCTCCGGGAAGCGGCAGGTATTCAAGATGGGCGTGTCTTTGGCAATCTCCCAGGCTGCATAAAAGAAATTCCCCGCCCCAGAGGTTGCCGTCATCACCGTAACCTGCCCCGCCGAAAGCCACCCCGATGACATCTTCTTCCAGGCTGTTTTCTGCCATGCAGGAGGCAATCAGGGCATGATGGCGCTGCACCCTGATAAGGGGCAATCCAAGATCATGCGCAAATCCTTTCAAAAGATCACCGGGTTGCAGGTCAGCGGCGGCAAGGACGGGTTCAACCCCCACCCGCTTCCTGAAACGGCCATAGGATTCTTTAAATAATTCAAATCCTTCAGGGCTTCTGATGTCCCCGGCATACTGACCCAGGAAAGCCTGTTTGCCTTTTCCAAGACAGAAACATTTTACAGAATCCGTACCGGCAGCGAAAACACCACCGGCATCGAAGCCAAGGTTCACCGGACCGGCGGAAAAAGGCTCCCCGCGGTTATTTTCACTTTGCAACAAAGTTCTTCAAACTTTACCAGACTTCAACAAAAGCGGCGTTGTTATACAATTCCTCCAGCTTCACTTTATGCCCCTGTTCCATATTGGCAAGCTGAAGAAATGTGTTTTTTTGCTCCATTGACCCGCTGGCCTCTGCAAATTCCTTATACATGGCCATTGCCTCCTCTTCCTTTTTCATGGCAAGGGTTATGCCGTCGAGGAATGACATGTCGCCTGTAAGAGGCGGAAGTTCAACCGTTTCAGAGACCTTATAATCGGCTTTGCTTTCCCTGAAATTCAATTTCAGCGATTCATCGCTCAAAAATCCTTCGAGGGTCTTCCTGTGCGACAACTCCTCCTCAGCCAGCTCGTTGAACGTGGACTTCATATTCTCCGATTTGGATTTCCCGGCCGCCTGCAAATAAAACTCATAAGCCTCAATCTCATTATTGATGGCCATCTTCAGAATCTCTTTGTAATCTGGTGTTTTCATATTAAAATGTGTTATTTAAAGATTGTCTTACAAAATCATGATTTATTAACAAAAGAACACTGCGTCATAAAGTGCGCCGTCTCAAAAATAAGAAAATCGTCATTAACAGGTATAAAAAAAGATGAAATTCATGGTGCGGGTGTGAAAAAATCAATCCCCAGGCGGGTTGACAACGATAATTTTTTATTCCTATATTTGTCCGATGCTGTTTAAGGATGTTATTTTCAAAGTTTCAAAGAAATGGGGTGGAAACAAAAAATAATTTACGCTTTATGACAATTCCAAAATAACTTCCCCTAAACAGTTACTGAATCACAGGTGAACAATTTGTGCTTCCTTTAGGCAATTATTAACCACACGTTATTGATAAAAAGATCAATTAGAGAGAAATCTTACTGGTTTTGTCTATTTCTTTGGACTATTATGATAGAAGAATTTTCTCCTAAGACTATTATGCTGATGCAATTGCATTACAGCCGGTTATTAGAAAAAGACCGCAGGCAATATGCGGCATTGGAATCTCTAAAGTTGGGCAGGGGCGGCACTACGTATATCTGTAAAATTATTGGTATTGACAGAAAAACAATTCTTCAAGGGAGAAAGGAACTGACCGTTGATTTGGCTGTTCCCATTCCTCCAGGACGTCAACGAAAAGCAGGTGGGGGTAGAAAAAAAAACTGAAAAACATCCGGAAATAAAGGAGTTGTTGACTGCTTTGATTGAAGAGCATAAAGCAGGCAGTCCCACCGACAGCGACACATATTGGATATGCCTGAAACCCTATGCCATAGCAAAACTTTTTCAGGAACGACACGACATTACAATAAGTAATGGACTGGTAAAGCGATTGCTAAAAGAACAGGGCTACGGTTATCGCAAGCAAACAAAGCAAATAGCTTTAGGCAGCTATGCACAACGCAATGAACAGTTTAAGATTATCTGTTCTTTGGTACTGATAATGAGTTTGGAAAGCCCCGTTTTAAGCATAGATTGCAAAAAGAAAGAGCGGTTGGGCAACCTTTACCGGAATGGGAAATGCTTTTGCACCAAAGCAGTCAGAGTATATGACCATGATTACGAATATTTGGCCGAAGGCAAAGTTGTCCCGCATGGGATTTATGATATGCAAGCCAATAGAGGTTACGTATCTATTGGGGGCAGTTGTGAAACGGCAGCTTTTATTGTAGATAATTTGCTTTGGTGGTGGTGGGAATATGGCATCCATCAATACCCCGATGCCAAAAACATTCTGCTTTTATGTGATTCGGGAGGGGCAAATTCTTACCGGCATCACATATTTAAACACCAGATCATGGAGTTTGCAAAACAAACAGGTTTATCGGTTATTGTATGTCATTATCCACCGTATTGTTCAAAATGGAACCCCATTGAACACCGATTGTTCAGTCAGGTTCACAAGGCAATGGAAGGAGTTGTGTTTACAGACTACCAAACCATTCAAAAACTCATTGAACAAACTTCAACAACTACGGGGCTTACAGTTGTGGTCAGGCTAAACCTGAAGGAATACAAAACAGGCATTAAGGTTGAAAAAGAATATATTGACAAAAAACGAATTGCATATCACCCTTATATTCCAGATCTCAATTGCAGAATTTATCCGTAGTTTTGGGGAGGTTAATAAAAACGTTTCACTAATCCAATTTAATTATTTATTTATTTAAACAAATCATTATGAAGAAGTATTTATTCATCATCAGCCTCTGCTTGCTGGTTTTTGCAAGCGCACAGGCACAGGAGACTTTTAAACCCGGAACAGGCGGTTTTACCGCCGAAGTGGAATTCAGGCCGCTAAACGCCAACCCCATCAACCTGAATTATTTCAGGGGCAGGTTGTTTACCTCCGACAACTTTGCCGTGAGATTAGGGGCAAACCTCTATTACAAAAACCTGAAAGAAGAGCCGGATAACGGCCAGGATGAAAGCAAAAGATCCACCATTCTGTTCGGCATTTACCCGGGCTTCGAGCAGCATTTTGGAGACATGAAACGTTTGTCGCCCTATATCGGAGGTGAACTCGGAGTCGCCATTAAAAGCGCAAAAGACACTTACACCGATAACAGCGGCACAAGCCAGGCAGAAACGGTTTATAACGGCGCCTGGTCCGATGGTTCGGAACGGGGTTACTTCTCGGTGGGACTGAATTTCCTGGTTGGCGCCGACTTTTATTTCAGCCAGAAAATCTATATGGGTGTGGAAATGGGATTCGGACTCCAGAGCATCACTGAAAGCGAAGTGAAATTGGAAGAAACAGGTCAGCAGGACAATACCATCAGCGAAAAAGCCAATGCCATGGAAATAGGAGTAAATTATAACCCCGCCATCAGGCTTGGTTTCTCTTTCTAATCACAATATTTCACGGGGTAACGGAACCAGCTCCGTTATCCCGGCTTTTTTCGTTCAACCCTAATTATCACTATATGAAAACATTTTTTCGCCATTTACCTGTCCTTATTATTTTCATTTTTGCAACCGCCTGCAGCAAAGACAATAAGGATCCTGAATCAACGCTGAAAAGCTCTTTTATCCCCAATACAAAAGGAAATGCATTTTCAATAAAAGGTAACAGTGTGCTTTTCAGGGTTTCTGATCTCGCTGCAAGGTTGCAATTTGCAAGCGGCGCTTCCTCACCGGAATTCGCACAGAATCCCTCAGCTGTCCATTTCACCGGGGAAGGAGGCGTGAACGAACCTGTCGGACCGGATATTCCCGGAAGTTGTATGGTTTCCACCATGGGTGAACCTTCACTTGGGTACGGATGGATTTTCAATTATCATCCCGACGGCAGGATAAGTCATATCAATGAATACGAAGATGGCTATGAAATCAGGATTTTCTTTCATTATGATTCCCAGAAAAGAATCATCAAAACTGAGGTATATGATGTTGAAAATGATTCCCTGTATTTATCTTTCTATGATTCTTTCCAGTACAACTCACAGGGCCGCATCACAGAATGCTATGAATACATTGAAAACTTCGGGGGAGAGACTTTTTACTACCAGTACAACGGCAGCGGGCAGATTGTCAAAATGTACACCAATTATTACGGAGGTGAATTTATTTATGATTACAGCAATGGAAATGTGGTAAAAGAAACCTTGAATGTTACCTACGGAGGGGAGGTATATACGGAAACGGAGGTTTATCTGCATGACAGCAAAAACAATTTCTGGCCCCCTTTGAACATACCCCAGCCCTTTTTCACCTTTTTTGCCTGGATGGTATCAAAAAACAACATGACTAAGATCACCACAACAGATTTTGAAGGTGATATCTCGAATACCAGTTACTGGTATGATTATAACGCGGAAGGATACCCCTCATGGATGTATTCGGATGATCTGGGCTGGGGAAGGATTGAATACCTGAATTGTCATTAAAATATTGTAAATCAATTGATATAAACAAAATTCTCCTCAGACATCTTTCAGGTTTAACATTAAAAGACCTGCACCGTGGTGGATGCAGGTTTTTTTGTAGCGGGGATCCGCCAAACGGCGGATGAATCATACGCTCTGACCAAATTTCTTCCTGACTTCCATCCAAATATGCAATCTGCCCTGGTAGCTCTTCAGTTGCTTCTCCCTGTGCATGGCTTCACTTTTTGATGCGTAACGCTCGTAAAATAATAATTCCCACGGCCGGTATCTTATTGTCCATCCTTTCACTGCCAGCTCATTATGCGACAAAAGTCTTTGTTCCAGGTTGCCTGTATAGCCAATGTAGATTTTGTTGAATCCCCTGGAATACAACACATATACATGAAATACTTCAGGCATCTTTGCGGTTTTACAAATAAATACCTGCATCTTTTCTGATGCAGGTATTCATGTAGCGGGGACGAGAATTGAACTCGTGACCTCCGGGTTATGAATCCGACGCTCTAACCTTCTGAGCTACCCCGCCAATATGTCAATATTCCTTTCCTTTTTTTCTTGAACTCGTGTCCGCCAACCGGCGGATATGAATCCGACGCTCTAACCT
>JAFGME010000052.1 GCA_016927695.1 Bacteroidales bacterium | reverse complement strand
CATGGACAGGTGTCTATCCTGCTGTATGGTGGGGCAATTCTGCGCCACAGCCAATGGATAGCAGATATGCCAATAAGTACCAGGCATTTCAGGATGCCTGGCACTACGACGATGTCAGTGAGAATTGTTTGGCCATCAATGTATTCACACCAGGCATCAACGATGGCAAAAAGCGGCCGGTATTGCTCTGGATGCATGGCGGAGGCTTTACAAACGGAAACGCCATTGAGCAACCGGGATATAATGGAGAAAACTTTTCCCGCCTTGGAGATGTGGTATTCTGTTCGGTTAACCACAGACTGGGCCCGATAGGATTCACCGACCTTTCAGGTGTGGGAGGTGAGAAGTATGCGGCTTCGGGAAATGCCGGAATGCTTGACCTGGTTGCAGCCCTGGAATGGATCCATGACAACATTGAAAACTTTGGCGGAGACCCGGCAAACGTGACAATCATGGGACAATCAGGCGGAGGTTCGAAAGTGACCACAACAACTGCCATGCCTGGCGCAAAAGGACTGTTTCACAAAGCTGTCGTGCTGAGCGGTGCCAGATTGACACAGGTGGATCAGGAATACAGCCGGCGGATGGGTACCTATATATTGAAGGAAGCCGGTTTATCACCTTTGCAGGTTGACAGGCTACAGGAAATGCCCTGGCAGGCTTACTATGCAATAGCAACAGCTGCCTCGGAAAAGCTCAATGCAGATGTCAGGGCAGAAGGAGGGACCATCTCCCGCACATTTGGTCCTGTTGTGGATGGTGTCCACCTCCCCCAGCACCCCTACCATCCTGAGGCAACACCACTCGCAGCCGATATCCCGATGATTATCAGTTCTACCATGAATGAATCGGCTGTAAACAGAGATGATGCCTCCCTTGAAGAAATTACTTTAGACGGCGTAAAGGAAAAACTTCAGGAAAGGTACGGAGAAAAGGCCAGTGTGATCGTTGATGCCTATGCGGCAAGCTTTCCTGATCAAAAGCCGGTCCAGATATGGTCAATGCTTCTGAGTACACGGGATGGAGCCGTTGCATTGGCAGACCAGAAATCCAGGCAGCCTGCGAATGTGTATGTGGACTGGTTCTGCTGGCAGTCACCTTTGTTTGACGGGCGTCAGCGTGCATTCCATTGCAGTGACATTACATTCTGGTTTTACAACACCGATGTGTCTCTGTCTTCCACAGGAGGTGGTGAAAGACCCCGGGCGCTTTCAGAAAAGATGGCTGGCTCCCTGCTACAGTTCATGAAAACAGGAGACCCAAACGGCGCAGGACTTCCGGAATGGCCTGTTTATACAGCAGAGCTCGGAGAGACCATGGTGCTGGATGATGTCTGTAAAGTTCAAAATGATCCGGATAGGGAAGCAAGAAAAATACTGCCTTCCTGAAATTTCAGATATCCATTGCGGGACTGCAGGGTGAAAACCTTGCTTTCCGCTTTACTATTTTTCCAAATAAAATAAAATAATTACAGGACAAGGATTTCGAGGGTTCAACATTGAATATGTAAGCTTATATTAATTTTTTAGTGAAACCAAAATATAACCTGGACTTATTAATTGAACTGCGAATTTATTTAAGAATTGACAGGAGAATTCACCCATTTAGTAACTTAAACCATACAACATGAAAAAATCAACGCTCATTCTTATGTTGCTACTTATTGCAGGTTTGCAATATATAGCTGCACAGGGAGTAACAATCACAGGTACAACGACCGATGCCGGTAACGGCGAGTCCTTACCCGGTGTCACCATACAGGTGAAAGGAACCACCACCGGGGCTATTTCAACAGCAGAAGGGACGTACCGGATCACCAATGTGCCTGATAATGCCACTACCCTGGTTTTTAGCTTTGTGGGATACAGGACTCAGGAGGTCGAAATTGCAGGAAGGACAGTAATCGATCTCAGCCTTGAGGAAGAAATTACCTTCCTTGATGAGGTAGTTGTTACAGGTTATTCCGTTGAAAGAAAAAAGGATATCATAGGTTCAGTTGCCGTCGTGAATACCGATGAGATGCTCACCACACCTTCCGGCAGCTTAACCGCCCAGCTTGCCGGGCGTGTTGCCGGTGTAAGTATTGCCAGTGACGGTTCACTGGGAGGCACCTCCAAGGTAAGGGTCCGTGGTTTCGGTTCCTTTGCTTCCTCAGAGCCACTGTATATCATTGACGGAGTGCCATCTGAAAGTGTTGAGAACATAAATCCGAACGACATTGAATCGGTACAGTTTCTGAAAGACGCTGCATCCGCTTCGGTCTATGGGTCACGTGCCGCAAGCGGTGTTGTAATTATCACCACCAGGCAGGGCAAGTCAGGGCCAGTGCAGGTAAATCTTGACGCCTATTATGGAATCAATTATGTTTCACCCGATGATTTCCCGGATATGCTGGACGCAGAAGAATGGGGTGAACTGATCTGGACTTCCATGAACAATGCGGGACTTACACCCAGTCATGCACAATATGGTTCCGGTACCAATCCGGTAATACCCGAGTACGTTCTTGCGTTTGATCGCACAGGGCAACCTCGGGGAGGTGCCTATCTGGAGGCCCTGAAGGTAAATGATCCGGAAGAATTCCAGTGGATGGTCAGTCCGGATAACTACGATTACGCCACCCATCAGATAGTAAAATCCGCGAATACTGACTGGTTTGATGAAGTGTATAATCCGGCACCGGTCACCAATGTGCAACTTTCGGCCGCCGGTGGATCGGACAGGGGAAATTTTGCTGTGGCTATGAATTACTTTGACCAGGAACAGGTATCTGATGCCTACAGCTATTACACCCGATATACAGTAAGGGCCAACAGTACTTTTAACATCATAGAAGTGATCCGTTTGGGCGAAAACCTGCAGGTATCATACAACGAGGGCAGAGATGTCGGGTTTCCGGCTTCAGCCTGGACCATGCCTGCATTATTGCCTGTCTGGGATATTGCCGGCAATCCCAGCGGCGGAAAAGCGCCTGATATAAGCAAAACATTTGACGGTAATTTGGGGAACAACCCCATCGGAGTAGCATGGCACAACCGGTTTGACAATTATTATACCTTCAGCATCTTTGGAAATATTTTTGCAGAAGCTACCCTTTTTAAAGAACTGTTGATCCGGTCCTCCTTCGGCCTGGATTACTTTAACAGGCAGAACCGTGATCTGACCCAGACCACATATGAAAACGCCGAGACTAACGGAGTGCCGGACAGGCTGTTGTGGCAAACCAGTGACAAAAGAGCCTGGACGTGGACCAACACGGCCACTTACGGCAAAACATTGGGAGCACATACCGTAAGGCTGTTGCTGGGTACTGAGGCTATCAGGCAAATCGACACAAGGCACAGTGCCCAGGTAGATAATTTTGTCCTCAATGACATCCCTTCATTTCTGGTTCCTGATGCAGGTACCGGCACAAGAGCAATCACCGGTAATTATACACCTTTTTCATTGTTTTCATACTTTGGAAGGTTTGATTACACATATGGGGACAAGTATATTATCAATGCAACCATTCGCCGAGATGGATCATCAAAATTCGGAGAAAACAGCAGGTTCGGAAATTTCCCGTCCGCGGCCATCGGCTGGAGAATCTCCCAGGAAGAATTCATGCAGGGTATTCCCTGGCTTACCGACATGAAACTGCGTGCCAGTTACGGCATTGTGGGAAACCAGAGCGGGCTGGACTACAACAACCAGTTTACCACCTTTGTGACAAGCACTACTGAAAACTATTCCATTTCCGGCGCCTCCAGTTCGGTATCAACAAGTTATACCAAAAACCGTAAAGGAAATTCCGATGCAAGATGGGAAAAGACTACCACACAGAACTACGGTCTCGATGCCACCTTTTTTGCAGGCAGCCTGTCATTAAATGTGGATTACTACATCAAGAAAACCACCGACCTGCTGGTACGCAATCAGCCGCCCATGACCGAGGCTAATGTGACTCAACCCTTTATCAATGTTGGCGACATCAAGAACACAGGACTGGATGTCATGGTAACACACCGGGGGAAAATTGCTGGCCAGCTTGATTATGAGCTAAGCGCCAACATTTCCACTTATAAAAACGAAGTGTTGAAGATCATGGATGACCCTTCAGTGGCTCTTTATGGCGGAAACACCCGGCTGGGTGACGCCACCATAACCAGGGTGGGTGAAGAAATTTCTTCATTTTACGGTTGGAAACTCGATGGATTTATCGATGACGATGCAGAGCTTGCCTCGTACCAGTCGGAAATATCAGGAGGCTCATGGCTTGCTCCAAGGCTGGGCGGATGGAAGATTGTAGATCAGAACGGCGACGGCCGCATCAATGACGATGACCGTGTCATTCTGGGTTCACCCCACCCCGACTTTCAGGTCGGTATCAACCTGTCCCTGGCATGGAAAGGCATTGATTTCTCAGCTTTTGTCTTCTGGAACCAGGGCGGCTACCTGTTCAACGACAGCCGCTACAACGTGGACTTCAATACCTATGCTTACAACCGCAGCGCACGCATGTTGTATGACTCATGGACGCCTGACAACAAGAATGCAAAACTGCCCAGACTGAACTGGACGGATGTATCCTCCGCAAGGTATGTAACAGATTATTTCCTTGAAGATGACACCTATGTGCGTGTCAGAACCATGCAGCTGGGCTACAATCTGCCCCAGAATATTCTGAAGGCGGTT
>JAFGME010000051.1 GCA_016927695.1 Bacteroidales bacterium | reverse complement strand
AGGGATGCAGGCGATGGACGGACCGGTCAATCCGGGAGAAAACGACACTTTCTGGGGCCTTCTCACCGAAGGGTTTACGGCGCCTGCATTCGGAATGAATTATAACCCCCCTTATTACAGAGATTTTTTTGAGGATTATGGATTCAGGCCTTTTTTTGAGCAGGAGTCCAGGCGCCTCAGCCTGAAAACGCCCTTTCCTGAAAGATTCTGGAAAATTGCCGAATGGGTGCTGAAAAAGCCGGGGTATACATTTGAACACTATTCCAAGAGAAAACCGGGAAAGTTTGCCCGCGATCTGGCAAAAATTCACAATGAAGCCTGGGTTTATCATGAGCATTACACCCCATTGGACGAAGAAATGGTGAAAAGAAGTTTTGTTGATGTTCATCCTATTCTGATCGAGGAATTCATCTGGTTTGCCTACTACAAAGGCGAACCTATTGCTTTTTACATCATGTTGCCCGATGTTAATCAGGTGCTCAGGATTTTCAGAGGGAAGATGAATCTTAGGAACATAATCAGGTTTTTCATTCTGAAAAATTCAAAGATGATAACGCGTGCCAGGGTCACTATTATAGGAGTTGTTCCCAGGTTTCAGGGGGCAGGAATAGAGTCTGCGATTTTTTGGCACCTCAGGGATCCGGTGTTGCGTAAACGGTCCCATTATCAGGAGCTTGAAATATCATGGGTGGGCGATTTCAATCCCAAAATGAAAGCCACCCTGGAGGCCATTGGAGCCTTGCCGGGCAAAAGGCATATCACTTACAGAAAATTATTTGCTGATGATTTACCCTTCGAAAGGGCCGCCACCGTCGGCACAAATGCTGCAGATGCATAATGAACCTTCAATACCTTTTCATGGGTTGTGTGATATTGCTTCATTTCCAAAATGAAATGCCGTTCCCTGATTCAAATCCACCATTAACTGATTGACTCTGCAAACGGGTAACGATATTATATATATTTGATACTTAATAATTAAAATATTTTGCTAATTTTGCTTATATGAACCTTTAGCAAACATTCACATTATGAGAAATTTTGTCGTTTTTTTCATGATCCTTTCCCTGAGTATCGGAGCTCAATCGCAAAAACGGGCTATGATAAAAGGGGATTATGTGGATCAGGCAGTTCAGCGTCACCATGCCAACCCGCCATTGCATCAGGATGAAGTGAGTAAGCCTGCTTTTCCGGTGCTTCCCAAAAGTTATCTGGCTCAGGAAGAAGAGCAGATCGGAACAACCATCTATGACCTTCAGTCAAACTCTCTGCTGGGAAACAGGATACATCTTTTCAGCGATGGCACCCTGGGGGCAGTGTGGACATTTGGCCTGGAAACCCCGCCCAATTTTCCCGACCGGGGCACGGGGTATAATTATTATGACGGCTCGGACTGGGGACCGATGCCCGTTACCCGCATCGAAAGCATCAGGACGGGATGGCCCTCCTATGCACCCTACGGGGAAGATGGGGAAATCGTGGCTTCTCATGATTTTACCAATGGTTCGATAACTACCCTCCATCGTGAAACCAAAGGCGCCGGCTCCTGGATTGAATGGACACCCATTGCAGGCCCCGATAATCATGATATTTCCTGGCCCCGGATGACCACTTCCGGGGTGGACCATGAAATAGTCCATTATGTGTATACGACCTGGCCCGTCGCCAATGGCGGAACCGTTTACAACGGAATGGACGGCGCCCTCCTTTATTCCAGGACTTCTGACGGAGGCGCCACATGGGATTACCTTAATGTTCAGCTTGATGGAACGACCATTACAAATTACAACAGCCTCAGCGCCGACGAATATACATGGGCCGAACCCAGAGGCAATACCATTGCTTTTGTTTGTGCAGATGCATGGCATGATATGTTCGTCATGAAATCTGCCGATAATGGCGACAACTGGGAAAAGATCATGGTGTGGGAACATCCCTATCCGTTCTTCGACTGGAATGTCACCATCACCACCGACACCCTCTGGTGCCCGGACATGTCGGCCGACATTGCCATCGACAATACCGGTAAGGTACATCTGGTCTGCGGCATTAGCCGTGTCGCTCATTTTGAAGTGGGAACAACATATCAGTACTGGCCGTTTACGGATGGGATTGCTTACTGGAATGAGGATATGCTACCCTTCACTGCCCCCGATCAGCACGATGCCCTGGACGCATGGGATGTGCTGATAGAGGACGTTAACCTGATCGGATGGACACAGGATATAAACAACAACGGCGTTATTGACCTGCTTCCCGATATTATGTCATACAGGGAATTGGGTATCTCTACAATGCCTAATATCAGCGTATGCGCCGACAATGACCTGATCGTTACTTTCTCTGCATCCACCGAAGGCTACGACAACGGCACCTACAATTTTAAACATGTATGGGTAAGGGGATTCGAAAATGAGAATGATGACTGGCTTGACTTTTATGACCTCAATACAGACCTGATCCATATTTTTGATGAGTGCATCTATCCGGTTATGGCAGGGAGCGCCAATGATTACTTTCATGTGATTTACAATGCGGATGCCGAGCCGGGTACAGCCCTGGATGAAGATCATGCTTACATTGAGAATAAAATATATTACTCCAGAATGCTTTTATCGGACATTGGCCTCAATACCATAATCGGGACGGATGAAAATGTATCTTCAATAGAGATGATGAGCGGGAATTACCCCAATCCGTTTTCAACGAACACAACATTCCGTGTGACAACCACTTCCAAAACATCTTTAAGGCTGGAGGTTTACAATGTTACGGGCCGGAAAGTCAAAGAGGTTGACAGGGGAATTGCCGACAGAGGCGTTCATCTCATTGATCTTTCCGCTGACGGCCTTGCGCCCGGGATATATCTCTATAAAGTGATTTCGGGCAAGGAGTCGGTTAACGGGAAGATGATGGTGGAATGAGGGGTAAGAAAAAAATGATATAAGTTAAATTTGTTTTGTTTTAATACAAGGAATATTTATTATTTTGCGCCTCAAATTAATGAACATAGTGATTATTTAAATTTAAAGGAAATGAAAAGAGTTTTACTATTATCGCTGGCAGTATTGCTTGCTTTCGCGGGCTATACACAGAAAAGGGCTTCCATATCAAAAGCCCTCAAAGATGTTTCCGTAACCAGGGAATACACCCAACCGGTTGACGGTTCGGAAATGTCACAGGCCCTGAATTATGTTCCCCTGAAGCAATCCACCCTTCTGGAGGAGCAACAAATCGGTGTTACCAGATATGACCTGCAATCCAATTCGGCCCTGTCAAACAGGATATATATGTTTGATGACGGAACCATGGCGGCTACCTGGACCTATGGTATGGATGACGTTGGCAACTGGTCCGACAGGGGATCTGCACATAATTATTATGACGGTTCAGTATGGGGACCGCTTCCGACATCCAAGATTGAAACCCAGAAAAGCGGCTGGCCATCCATTGCCCCGCTTGGAGAAGACGGAGAAATCGTGATCTCTCATAATGCCGTGGATGCATTGATCGTCAACAGAAGGGACACCAAAGGCACAGGCGCCTGGAACGAAACTATCTTACAGGGCCCTCCGGGGAATGAAAAAGTGACCTGGCCCAGGATCGTTACTTCCGGGGTCAATAACGAAATTGTTCACTGCCTGGGACATATCCGAGATAGTTACGGCGGCATGGGTACTCCGCTGGGTTATTGGAGATCATTGGACGGTGGCGATACCTGGGAGACAGAATACCTTATTCTGGATGAAATCGGCCCCAATTTCTACCTCGAACATTCGGCCGATGAAGTGATCTGGGCAGAACCCAGGGCCGGCAATATAGCTTTCTGTCTTACAGATACATGGCACGATTTTGTGCTGATGAAGTCTGATGACGATGGCGACAACTGGACAAAAACAATCATCTGGGAACACCCGTATCCTTTCTTCGACTGGAACGTGACCATTACCACCGACACCCTCTGGGCCCCCGATGGGTCGGCAGGCATGGCAATGGACAATTCCGGTAAAGTTCACGTTGTGATCGGCCTTGGAAGGGTAGCACACTTTGAAGTCGGAACCACCTATCAATACTGGCCTTACAGCGACGGTATCGCCTACTGGAATGAAGATATGCCACCCTTCACAGCCCCCGATCAGCATGACGCGCTCGATGCATGGGACGTACTCGTGGAAGACGTGAACCTGGTGGGCTGGACACAGGATATCGACAACAACGGCATGATCGACATTTTGCCCGATATTATGTCGTACAGGGAGTTAGGCATTTCCACCATGGCAAACATCATCGTTGATCCAGAGGACAGGATATTTGTTGTGTTTGCCTCCACTACCGAAGGTTATGATAACGGAACCTACAATTTCAAGCACATCTGGGCCAGAGGATCAAAAGACGGTGGGGCAACCTGGCTGGATTTTACCGATTTTACGGCTGATCTTATTCATATTTTTGACGAGTGCGTTTACCCGATAGTAGCCCTGAATTCAGATGATTACATTCATCTGTTTTACAATGTGGATACAGAACCCGGCCTTTTCCTTGATGATGACCACGCGGCAGTTGATAACAGGCAGATTTATGTCAGGGAATTGAAAGATTCGATTGTCGGACCGGTGGGAATAAGGGAGAATTTCGTGCTCGCCAACAGCAATGTTTCACAAAACTATCCCAACCCGGCCTCCGGGATCACTTATGTTAACGTCGATCTCAGCGCTCCGGCCGACCTGAGGCTTGAAGTGTACAACCTCATCGGGGAAAAAGTTTTGCAGATTGAAAAGGGACAGGTAAATGCAGGCCTCCACAGGTTTAACATCTCTGTTTCAGGCCTGAAACCCGGTATGTACCTTTACACCGTCTTCGCCAACGGTTCTGAAATTACGCACAAAATGCTTGTAGAATAACGGATGACAATCCTTTTATTAAAGGCTGTTCTTTTTCAGGACAGCCTTTTTTTTGTAACAGGTCAGAAATCTTTCAGGCGGTTGTTTTTAAAAAGATCCGTGATCCCGGTTCCGCCTGTGAGGTGAATCGGGTTGATATTCAAGTTGCGGGCGGTTTCAGTGTGCTCCTGTGTGTCATCAATAAAGAGTGTTTCTTCGGGGAGGAGCCGGTTTTCTTGAAGCACCATTGTGAAAAATTCCGGATCGGGTTTGCGCAGCCCTGCTTTGAACGACCAGTAAGCTTTTTCAAAAAGGGATTCAAAATCAAAGCCGAAATCATCGCAGAAATCTTTGGTGTATTTGTCGTAGTGGATGCTGTTGGTATTGCTTAAAAGGAAAAGCCTGTAATGCTTTTTCAGCGATTTGAGGAGTGCGATCCTGGAGGGGGGAATGTCGAGAAGGGTCAGGTTCCATGCGGTGTCCACCATGGCATTTGTGGTTCCGGGATTCAGCAGCGATTTCACTGCATTCCCGAACTCCGTTTCGGTAATTATACCGGTTTCAAAACGATTCAACACATCCGTGACAAACCATCCGGATTCTCCGCCGGAAAAATCCGTAAGTCCCAGTTTATGGAATTCATCCAACGTAAGGCGGGGATCAATATTGATGATGACCCCACCAAAGTCAAAAATGATATTTTTGATATTTCTGTTCATTTACCGGAGAGCAAAAATATTTAATTTTTCCTTTTGAAAATGCCGATACAATTTGTAATTTTGCGCTCCCTGAAATCAGGGTATAAAAGGGCCTATAGCTCAGTTGGTTAGAGCACCTGACTCATAATCAGGTGGTCCCAGGTTCAAGTCCTGGTGGGCCCACGAAAACGCTAAATTGCCAAATTCTTTCTGCTTATCAGCGCTGTGTATCTGTTAGTTACAGAATGTTGAATTGTGCCTGACCCCTTAAAAACAGGGTACTTGTAGGCACAAAAACGTCACAGGGTTTTATGAGCAGTATACATGTCTTATTATGGCCAGTTTATTTTGATTAATACCAATTTATTTGTTCATTTTTTCCAATAACATCAATCCCATTGGGATTTTAGACCCACCTGAACGCAGGTCTGCTTTAATCTTTCCATTTTCATTCAACAGGGTAAGCCAAATGTCAACTTCTTTAGCCTCCAGAGGGTCTTTCCCGAATATTTTTCCTGTCAAATAGCATTCAATGTGGTATTCAGTCTTTCTTAACCCAGGGAAACTCCATGATTTCAATATTTTTCCACTATTGATAGCTGAGCGTCCAATAAAGCCACTCACAGTTTTATCATCACTAATGTTTATATTAATGTTTGCTGAATCAGAAATAAATTGAGAGTGCTGTTGAGCATTAAGTTTATATGGAACAGTGATTATATTCTTATCGCTTTCCCAGTGACCAATGTATTCTGAAGGAACCATCCATTTGTTAGTAGAACATGAGAGCAGAAAGAAGGCTAATGAGGTAAAAATTAAGACATTCAATAGAACGGAATTGCAAAATTGCTTTTTCATATGTTTTTATCTATTTTAATAATCTGTTTATTTCCTTGCCTGTTAATATATTTACCCTTTAACATGCTAAAAACCAATTATTAAACCGAATAAAATATTTACAAACGTTTGCCAACGGATATTTCAATCTGTCCGCAATTTACGAAAAAATGCAATCAAAACAACAAGCCGGTGAGCTGCTGCAGGTAATGATTTGCAATCCTTTTTTCCCTCCTGGTTGCTTCATTTTGACTGTGAGTATCCTGTCGTAAACATGACCAACACATTTTATTGAAAAGCGCTTTTCCATTTGCAAATCCATTCAGCAGCGGTATATCCGGTAATGGAAGATTTGCAGAAGATGTTCAATACACAAGTGGTTCGACCCCTGACGGGGCCGGGTGTGGTTTTCCAACTGTTCTGCCTGCCCGTATCTGATCCTGGAGGACCGGGAAACCATCAAACCACCAGCCTTTCCTTGAAAGGAAGGAAGGTCATGAAATCGGCATGATGAACAATGTATGCTTCCGTAGTTCTTTTGATCATGTTTCCTTCCCCCGCATGGGCTGCAATGATATGGCACACTTCGGGCGGGCAGCCGCATTCTTCGGCCAGCGATACCCCGGAAAAGGGATGACGCAGGTATTTTCCATAGGAACCCTGCATCGCTTTTCCATTTCCGTCCAGTACGTACTCAAGCAATTTGCCTACATCGGCAAGGATGGCGCCTGAGATCAGGACATCCATATTCACGGGAAGTTCCCCATGATACATCTCGTTGATCTTGTTCCCGGCGTCCCTCGCAATATGCACCACCGACCTCTTGTGGTCCATGAAGGTGACTTTCAGGTCCGGACCGCAAAGCAGGGTAAACGGTATCCTTCTCAGGTCGTCCGGGGTGAGGACACTTCTTTCAAGGGCGATCTCCCATGTTCTGGCTGTTTTTTCACGCAGGTCAGCGTCTTCAATCCATTCCAGTTCGGGCCACAATTTTACAATTTCTTCTGTCATCGTTTTATATTGTTAAGATTCGACAATCCGTTGGAATGCCTCTGATAATAAACCATCAGCATTCATGTGCAGGATTCCATGATTATAGTCTGGAAATGATGACATCAGCCATCTGCCTTGTGGATGCGGCGCCTTTTTCAACTACGTCGGGCCTTCCTGTCATCTTCATCATATCATAAGTGCGTACTTTTCCATCGGCAACAACGGCTGCAACAGATTTTCTGATTTTTCCCGCAATGGCGTTTTCACCGATAAAATCGAGCATCATACAGGCCGATTCGATCATCGCGATCGGGTTCACTATGGAAACCGGGTAGTCGGCATACTTGGGTGCGGAACCGTGTGTGGGTTCAAAAACGCCCACGCCTGAATCGGGATTGAACTGGGCGCTGCAGGCAAATCCCAGGCCGCCTATAAGGCCTGCAAATCCATCTGAAACAATATCTCCAAACATGTTGCCTGCCACGATCACACCGTAATCTTCCGGATTTTTCGTGAGCCACATCATCTGGGCATCGATGTTCGTATTCCATAATTCAATGCCTGGGAATTCATTTTTCTGCATGGCCTTGGCCATCTGGTACATCATTCCTGAAGTTTCGCGGATCACATTCGGTTTTTCGCATACGGTAACCGATTTGTATCCGTATTTTTTGGCATATTCAAAGGCTGCCCTCAAAATCCTTTCGGTGTATTTTTTTGTGAAAATCCGGGTTGAGACGGAAAGTTCTTCTTTCGGGCACCAGGAGAAATTCTTTTTGAATTTAGGGTGAGACATGAGCGCCTGGTAAACATTGTCGGGAGGGTTGCTCCATTCCACTCCGCCGTAAAGGCCTTCGGTGTTTTGCCTGAAGATAACCACATCCACTTCCGGTTCTTCAATGGTGTCGTTCGGCCCTCTTCGTATGAAATTCAGAGGATTGCCCTTATACGTCCTGCAGGGGCGCATGCAGATATCCAGGCCGAAATGCTGTCTGAGCCCGACAATAGGGGAGGAATAAACCAGCCCCTTACCTTTCAGGTCTTCCGCCAGTTCCTCAAGCGCTGCATCCTTGGGTTTGGATGTGATGGCGCCGAAAAGCCCTATTTTATGCTCTTCAAGCAATTTGATCGTTCTCTCCGGGAGCGGGTTGCCCTCACGGCGCCAGAAATCCCAGCCAATATCTCCATGAACGTATTTCGCTTCAAAACCTGCCGCATCCAAAACGCGGATGGATTCCTCAAGGACAACTTTTCCGATACCGTCACCCGGCATACTTACTATGGTTCTCTTTGCCATAACTATTTCATTTTGTTTATTAAATAATATTTTATGAATTGAATAACCCTGAAAAAGGATCAAAAATACAATTAAAAAAAATCCTGCCAACAAGGGTAGGATAATTTATACAAAACCTCAGTATTTATCATTGTTTTACACCATACGGTCCGCTGCAATGAATCCTCAGAAACAAACAGAAACCCTCAGATCCAGGTGGTCTGCAACATGCCGGTGAGCCTTTAGGGATATGCCTGCCAAAAGATGTGGGTTTGCCCTGAACATTAAACCATACCTTTGATAATACGGATCCCCGTAATCATAGGGCTTGTATATATAGAGTCCGATGGCCTGACTGAAAAAAAACCGTCCGAGCAGAAACTTATGCCCCGCAAAAAGACCGACCGACTGCGATCCGGAGCCCTGTATTCTTTTTATTCTGATCTTTTCCCTGACCGCACCATCCATCAACCACTCCCCGCCGGCAAAAAGTGCGCTGACACGCCCCACCTGCCTGCTGTGGGAAGCGCTGAAACCTATGATGGAATGTCTTTGTTTTTCGCTGTGATCCAGTTGCTTACGTCCTGAGGAGATGATCAAGTCTGTCCTTTTCATAACACCCTCCCTTCTCCAGTCCCCTGGTGATTTTTTAATAAACCTTACCGGGCTGATGTTGTAATCAATCCCCAGCCCGATTGCAGGAAAATTTATTCCCAGGTTGGGTTCGCTCATACCGCCATTGGAAACATGATTGTAGGATAAACCGATGTTCAGTAAAAAGTTTGGGTTCAACCGGTGAAATAGATTGATGCTTAACAGGAGCGGGAAATTGATTTTGCTGCTGTAGCTAAGATTGTATGGGTTACCGGTTTCATGGTATGGGTTGGATAAAAGGGCCAGGCCCCAGGCAGCCCTTACAGAAAAAAAAGTACGGTTGTGAGCGCCGAAAAACGGCTCAGCGTAATTCACCAGATATATCCCCCGGCCAAGGATTTCAGGAAGTCCGTAATTCCAATATGCGAACATGAAACCAATGCGGGGAAAACAACGGCACCTGTCGAATGAAGCCTGATTGTGGTAATGCCAACTCATGGTGAGTTCAATACCTGAAGGAAAGGCATCCGGCAGTTCCCCGATTTTTTTTGAATGTTTGATCAGTGAACCATAGTGAGTTTTTATCCCTGTAACCATAAAAGCTTTGCGGCTACCGGCCTTAAATTTATCAGTGGATGCCTGCAGGCAGAGCGTGAGCATCAATGCTGTGGATAGCGGCAATATACAAAACCTGTACCTCATGGCAAATGTTGTGAAGTATCGCTTATTGCAAAATTCAACAGCAGTTGCCGCATTCAGCTCAACGGCAAATTATCACTTTCCGGTGTATGATCACCCCATCCGAAACTATCCGGCATACATACCCCCCCTCCGGTAGTCCGGATACATCCATTTTGTACTGCCCGTCAGATTCAGTGGATGGAATATATTGTACAGCTCCGTTCATATCATGCAATACTACGGTGTTGATATCCTGATTTTGGGCCAGTCCTGAAATGGTAACCATACTGTTTGCCGGAACGGGGAAAAGGGAGATGCCTGAGGCTAGGTCTGCTGCATTTCCTGTACCTGAGGGTGGGTTCCATATATACCCCGCAAATTCGGGATGATCGATGAAAGGGTTCCTGTTTTGCTGATAAGAATAAATAACATTGTTTCTGTTTATTTCAAAAGCATCCGGAGGGTCGGATGCATGCCAGGCCAGAAGGGTACTCAGCCGGCCGTGCTCCGGCGCAGGGGAAGTGTTGACGGCGTCAACGGCTGTCAGGTCGGGCTCCCCTGAGTTTCCTTCATACCTGACATCCATGTAAAGGATCATCCTGGCTACATCTCCTTTCACTTCGTCCCTCGGTTCCCATGTGTATTGTGTATAGTAACATCCCGTGGCTTCAGGGTGCTGCTGACCGCCATTGTCAAAGTCCTTGTTGCCCCTGTCGCTGTTTACCGAAGCATCCGTGGGCTTCATGTGGTGCACGTCGGTGCCGCAGGGAGGGTTGTTTCCAAAATCTCCGTGCGACTTGGCCCACACATGCTCGCGGTTCCAGTCGTTCGCTCCTCCTCCAAAAGTGCTTTTGGCCTGGGAACGCCCAGTATATAACAGGATAACATTATTGAAATTTTGAGGGTCCTCATCGGTTTCCTGAAGAATATCCTTAACGTCGTCGTATGAAAATTCAACATGATTGTCAATGATATTATTCAGGGCATTTTTGAGCTGTGCCCCGTAAACACCGGTGGCCGGGTCGTAGTAACCGGGAGGTATCTGGCAAATAGACTGAAACCCTGTACTTGTTGCGGCCAGCAGGATAATCAGGGATAATAACTTTTGTTTGTGTTTCATAATTCAAAATTAGTGATTTAATCATTTCGTAAAAAGGCATATTTATTTGTGTGTTTTATTTATTTTTTAATATCTTTGGCTTGAAAATAAATTCACCGATGATTATGAGAAATCTGATGCCGGTATTAACAGTGTGGGCGTTTTTGATCAGTGTCCACGTTAATGCCCAGGTGGCTGTCAATAATGACAACTCTGCCCCCGACCCCAGCGCCATGCTGGATGTGAAATCTACTTCAACAGGGATGCTTGTTCCCAGGATGACTGCCGGAGAGAGAGACCTGATTTCCTCGCCTGCAGATGGATTGCTTGTTTATGTTACTTCCGACAGCAGCTTTTACTACTTTCACGGTTCAGGCTGGCAAAAAATTGTGGCAGGAGCTGATGATGACTGGGTGATATCAGGCGCCAACATGTATTCGAATGTTTCCGGGAATGTCGGGATCGGGCTCACCAACCCCCAGAATTTGCTGCATGTGGCAAATTTATCCACCGGGGCATCGGTAGCCAGGTTTGAAACCCCTTCAGAAACCTGTATTGAACTGAAAGGCGGAACGCGGACCTGGGCACTGGTTTCCGATAATTCACCCGATGTTTTCAGGATCAGGGATTTAACCTCAGGCGGCGGAACCAGCGACCATTTTGCCATTGATGCTGCCGGAAATGTAGGGATCGGATTGACTGCGCCCACCTCAAAACTGGATGTCAACGGTCAGGTCAGGATCAGAGGGGGCAATCCCGGAATGTATAAAGTGCTTACATCTGATGCAAACGGCCTGGGCTCCTGGGGACCCAACCGCTCACTGACTTTCCCCGATGGCGTTTTCCCGATGCAGCCTGTTACCTGGATATTTTTCAGTGGAAATTACATTGTGCCTCCCGGTAAGAATCTTTATATCACTAACATTTATAACCAGTTTACTACCGCTCCGATTATTATAGACGGACAACAGGTTTTTTATGGCAATGAAAATATTGCAAATTTTAATACCCTCGAAACTCCCATAATTGCAAATCCATACATGACGATAAGCTCAGGTAATCCAAATGTATCCTTCAATGGCTTCCTTGTGGATGCCACTGTTCAGGCCATAGTGACAAGCTCCAGCATCAATGTTATGCCTAATACGGCATTCGTGGTACTGGGACTCTACGCAGGAACCTCTCAAAGAGCGCTACAGGTGAACGGAATCACCGTGTATTTTGGGTATGGCAATTACTGTAACGGTTCCCAGCCTTACCGTCCCCCGAGAATGCCTGTGGTTGCAGGGCCAAATCAGACAATTACATTTAACGGAGGGGTGATCAACGGATACTTTATCAACCTTTAGATGAAGAATTTTTTTTTATTTTTTTAATGCATGATTATTCAGGATTATTTTTCACCATTACAACGATAAATGCTATTTTTGTATTGAACTCATTAAAAACTGATCTATGAAAAAGAGAATTACTGTTACTTTTTTAATGACAACCACATGCCTCTTATTAGGCTGTTCAAACATTTATGCCGGATGGGTGATTAAATCCGGAAATGTGAAGGTCCTGTCGGGAACGACTATAAAGGTGCAAGGCGACCTTGAAATACAAACCGGCGCCACTCTTAGTAACAGCGGCACAATTGACCTGGACGGCGATTTATCCAATTACGGAACGGCTTCCCTGGGAACAGGCACTGTTGAATTTACTGGAGCCTCTGCCCATGAAATCACCGGGTCGGTGACCACAGAATTTGCCACCCTGAAAGTCTCCACTCAAACCGGGCTCGCCGGCAATATCCTGGTCAACACGGGGCTCATCCTGAACTCGGCTGATTTTTACATCAATGACTGGTATGCAACCTTAGGCAGCGCTGCGTCTGTTTCGGGGTACAGCACTTCAAACCATATTGTTACCAATGGCTACGGATCTCTGGTTATGGAGGTGTCCTCCGGTGGCGTTGAGTTCCCGGTTGGCCATGCAGGCCATTATCTGCCGGTTACAATTGTCAATAATGGCATAACCGATAATTTCAGGGTGCGTGTTTTCGACGATGTGCTTGATGGGGGAACGGTCGGGAATACGATTTCCACCATCAGCAATGCCGTGAATGCCACCTGGGTCATCACTGAAGAAACCGCAGGAGGCTCCGATGTTGATCTCACCGTGAACTGGAATGCTTCCAGCGAAGGTTTCGACTTTAACAGGGATTATTGTGGCATCGGGCATTATCATAATTCCGCATGGGACGGGCAAAATGCCGGAGCTGCCGCAGGATCCGGTCCATACTCCAGAACCAGGACAGGTATAACTGACTTCAGCGCTTTTGCAGTGGGCGACGTTGTCAGCCCGCTTGCAATAGGCCTCAGGCTCGATGTCAACGCTTTTCTTGAAGGGCCTTACAACGGGACCGATATGAATACCGGCATCAATCTGGCCGGATTGGTTCCGCTCAGCCAGCCCTTTAACACTACGCCGTGGAATTATTCAGGATCTGAAGCAGTTCTTTCCATCCCAAATACAGATATTGTTGACTGGGTGCTTGTTGAATTGCGGGATGCTTCCAGCCCAAACCTGGCCACAGGATCTACCATGATTGCCCGGCAGGCTGCTTTTCTCAAAAAGGACGGAACCATTACAGGAACTGACGGCTCATCCGATTTGTTGTTTTTTGCAACATTCAGTCAGAATCTGTATGCCGTAGTCTGGCACCGGAATCACCTGGGAGTTTTAAGCGGTAACCCCTTAACTGCTACCGGCGGGGTTTACACTTATGATTTTTCAACCGGGGCAACCCAGGCTTTCGGAGGGACCAACGGTCATAAGGAAATTGGAACCGGTGTGTGGGGACTGGTCAGCGGAGATGGCAATGCCGACCATCAGATCAACAACGGCGACAAACTGGATGTCTGGGCGGTACAGGCCGGAACAGCAGGATACAAAGCCGGTGATTACAATATGGACGTTAATGTCAACAACGGTGATAAAAATGATGTTCTGCTTCCGAATGCCGGATTGGGAGGTCAGGTCCCGGATAATACTCCTGAAGGGGGATATATGAGCCAGGTGCCTGAATAACAGGGATTATATCCAACAATAATTTATTGGGCATACCATCAAGGGTGCCCTTTTTTTGGCCTCTTTAATCAATCCCTTTGAACAATGCTGAAAATGCTTTTCCCTGCATAAAGGGTCAGCAACACTCCCCGGGCCATCATGAAAAGCATCATGGCAAACCAAAGGCTGTGGTTATCAAGCCAGGGTTTGGTCAGGTAGTAAGCAGGAAGAAAAACTGCAAATGTGGAGATGAGCAGCGTATTTCTCATGGCCGCTGATGCTGTGGCACCAATATACACACCATCCCAGATAAAAGCGGCAAAAGATATCAGGGGTACCAGACCGACCCAGAACAGATAGGGGCCGGAAGCTCCAATCACCGTGGGATTATTGGTCATGAGGTAAAGCAGGTGTTCTCCGGCTAAAATATAGATCAGGGTGAAAGGCAGACTCAGTGCAAGCCCCCATAAAAACAAATAGCGCACTGTTTTTTTTAGCATGGGAATATTTTTACCCCCCGTATATTTCCCGACCAACGCTTCTGCAGCATGGGCGAAACCGTCGGTGATATAGGAGAAGAGAAAAAGATATTGAAGCAGCACAGTGTTCACAGCCAGCATGGTATTGTCAATCCTGGCAGATTCAGCGGTAAAAAAGGCAAATGCAAATATAAGGCAAAGTGTGCGTATGATAATGTCGCTGTTGACACGGAAAAACCTTTTAAGGATTTCAAAATTGAAAAACTGCCCGGTTATCCAGTATGACAATTGATTTTTATAATTTTTGAAGAAATACCAGGTTCCTGCGGCTAATCCGGTGTATTGGGCAATGACTGTGCCCCATGCCACACCATCGGATTTCATTCCCAGTTCATACACAAAGAACCAGCTCAGCGCCACATTCACCACATTGACGATAATGGCAACATACATGGGGATCCTGGCATTCTGCATGCCGATAAACCATCCTGAAAAAGCCATAATACCAAGAGAGGCTGGCGCAGCAAAGATGCGGATATGGAAGTATTCACGCGCCAGGGCTTCAACGTCTTCAGATCCCCTGAGTATCCAGAAACTGAACAGATCAACCGGGGTTTGCAGCAGGATAAGAATGAATCCTCCCACTATGCCGAGCAGCATTGAGCGGCCAAGCATGAGAATGCATTCGGTTTTGTTTTCTTCGCCAAATGCCTGGGCTGTAAAACCGCTGGTACCCATCCTGAGAAAGCTGAAAACGGCATAGATGAAATTGAAAATCATTCCTCCAAGGGCAATAGCTCCGATATACAATTCGGATTCAAGATGACCCAGGATGGCAAGATCAACCATTCCTACCAGAGGCACTGTGATATTGCTGATGATGTTGGGGATCGCCAATCTGAGTATCGGACGGTTCATCTTTTTTGTGCGAAGATAATAATACACCGGGAATTCTTTGACAGTGGCTGATTGTGGTCGAATGTTTATTTATTTTTTGTGAAAGTTGAACAATTTATAAGCAGTCATGTTTATTGTTGATAACATAAACTTTTGAAAGATGAAAATACTGAATATTTTATTTGTTATAACGATTGCTTCATTTGCTTTTTCCTGTTCAAATTCGCCTGAAGGACAAAAGACGGATGCATCAGAAGCTAAAGCAGTGGATATGGAGGCAACCGCCGGTGTTGAATTTACCGTGAATACCGCTTCCAGCCAGATTGAGTGGTTAGGAACAAAGCCAACCGGTCAGCATACCGGAACCATCATGTTGCAGTCGGGTTCCCTCACAGTTATTGATGGTGAGCTTAAAGGAGGTCAGTTCATTGTGGATATGAATTCGATTATCAACCACGACCTTGAAGAAGAGGAATGGAATACCAAGCTGGTTAATCATCTCAAATCGGATGATTTCTTTAGTGTGGAAAAATTCCCCACTGCACGTTTTGAGATCACCTCAGTGGAGAAATTTGAGGGTATTGAAGAACCCAAAAAAGAACCGGAGGGAGAAGAAGCCCCGACACATCTTATCACCGGCAATCTAACCATGAAGGGGATCACCAAAAGTATTACCTTCGGTGCGGTGGTTAAATCAGAAAGCGGTGCCATTTCGGCTTACACCCCACAGTTTAAAATTGACAGGTCCGAGTGGGATGTAAGATACCAGTCGAAAAAGTTTTTCGATGATCTCAAGGATAAATTTATCCACGATGATATTGCTCTAACCATTAAACTTATTGCAAATCAATGAAAAGACTGATTGTTTTATCCATTTTTATCACCGGAGGATTCATGATGAACAACCTGAAAGCGCAATCGCAGACCCTTCACGATTTCAGGGTACAGGCTATAGATGGTTCGGATTTTGATTTTTCGACCCTGAAAGGGAAAAAGGTACTGATCGTTAATACAGCATCCAAATGCGGACTTACCCCGCAATATAAAGAACTGCAGGAACTGTATGGTACATATAAAGACAAAAACTTCACCATTGTAGGTTTCCCGGCAAATAATTTCATGAACCAGGAACCCGGCACCGATGGGGAAATAAAAGAGTTTTGTGAAGTGAATTACGGGGTTACTTTTCTGATGATGTCAAAAGTTTCCGTGAAAGGGGATGACATGCATCCACTTTACCAGTGGTTAACAAGCAAAGAGAAAAACGGGAAAATGGATTCGGAGGTTACCTGGAATTTTCAAAAATACATGATCGACGAAAACGGAATACTGATAGATTTCGTTCCACCCAAAGAAAGCCCCGGATCAGAAAAGATCAGACAGTGGATTGAAGGGGAATAATGATTTATTTATAACTCCCAATTTATTTTACCGATTCCGGCTGAATCCAGAAACATGTTGGTTTTGGTGAAAGGCCTGCTGCCAAAAAAACCTCTGTCAGCTGAAAAGGGGGATGGATGTGGAGATTTCAGGATAAAATGTTTCGAGGGATTGATCAGGCCGGCTTTAGCCTGAGCGAAATTACCCCACAGGATGAATACCAGTTTTTCTTTTTTTTCGGAGAGCTGCTTAATGACGGCATCGGTGAAATTCTCCCATCCCCTGTTTCTGTGTGAACCCGGCTGATTGGCCCTCACTGTGAGAATGGCATTCAGTAACAAGACCCCTTCCACCGCCCATTTCTGTAAATCCCCGTTTCCTGGCAACGGAAGGCCTGTGTCGTTTTTCAGTTCTTTGTAAATATTCATTAACGAAGGAGGGATGGGAATGTCTTTTCTAACCGAAAAACAGAGGCCGTTGGCCTGACCTGTTCCATGATAGGGGTCCTGTCCGAGGATAACCGCTTTTACTTTGTGATAAGGTGTGTGGTTAAAGGCGGCAAAAATATCCGGACCCGGAGGGAAAATTACATATTTCTTTTTCTCCAGCACAAGAAATTCCTTTAATTGCCTGAAATATTCAGATTGAAACTCTTTATAAAGTAGTTGTTTCCAGCTTTCTTCTATGACAGGTTCTTTCCTGGTCATCGATCATGCTTTTAATCCCAAATGTGGCAAACAATTTGCAATAAAAGTATAACAATAAGTTTTCCCTTGCGTTGAAAATAGTTTTATCTTTGTTACATAATATTAAATTCGGATCATGAGAAGGACACTTGTTTTTGTGGCGGCTCTTTTGTTTCTTTCGATAGTTCTTGTTTCCTGCAAATCTACTGAAAACTGCCCTGCTTACGGTGAGTCAAAGAAGTTTCAGGTAGAGCAGGAATATTGATTGAAGTTGGTAGCGGTAATCAGTGAAAATATTTGACCTGATACCTCGTTTTAAGTCTTGTCTGGGAAATTAAGTGTCTGCAGCATACTATGAGATACTTCCTTTTTATCATATCAATGGCCCTGTTGAGGTTCGGGGTATTGGCGCAGCAGGATCAGCCTGTTGACACCTCTGCGAATATTGTGATGTTGAAGGAGCACAGTTTTGGGATTATTTTCCATTCTCAGGGATGGGGTTTTAACTTCCACAAAGGGAAAAACATCACAGCTTTCTCAAAGAGGCTTTTAGGATTTGAATTTGTCGAGATGAAGTCACCCAAACAGATCAGGATCATCAATCCCTATTTCAGCAATTCCAAAAGTTATGTATATGGTAAACTTAACACCGTCTATTTGTTAAGGGCTCAGTATGAAGTGCAAAAATTGCTTACCCGTAAACCCTATTGGGGAGGGGTGGAACTCAGGTTTTCTTACTCGGGAGGCGCTTCCCTGGGAATTGCAAAACCGGTTTACCTGTATATTCTTACACCCACTTCTGACTTTTTTGAATACCAGATTACTGAGGAGAAATATGACCCGGAAGCTCATTTTGTAGACAATATTTTCGGCAGGGCCCCTTTAACCAGAGGGATGGATGAAATAGGAGTGTATCCTGGATTGCATGCAAAGATCGGACTGTCTTTCGATTATGGCGTGTATAAGTCTAAAGTGAAAACCCTGGATGCCGGCATTGCACTGGATGTATTTCCCGAACCCGTGCCCATCATGGCCAACAATGAACCCGATTATTATTTCCTGACTTTTTACATCGGCTTCAGCTTCGGAAAAAGATACAATTAAAAAAAAGGGACTGCCTTTCTCAGACAGTCCCGATGAATTTCTTATATTCAACCCCTTTACTTTCTGATGATCAGTTTTTCGTTGTACACCCTCTCACCATGAGTGAAGCTGATGATATACATCCCTTTCGGGAGTGCCGTCAGGTCGAGATCATTTCTGTTTCTGTCAGGGGCAAAAGCAAAAGTTTCTTCGTAGAACACCTGCCCCAGGAGGTCGTAAACCTTAATAAGCACTTCGGCAGTCTGCCGGGTGTTAATGGTTACGGAAAGGTTTCCCACAGATGGATTTGGGAAAACATTAATGTTTGATTTGACCAGAATGCCCTCTCCTGATGCGGATGGCATATGAGGGGTGAAACTCCAGGTAGCGCTCCAGTTGGTAGTGTCCCCATCCTGTATTGCCCTTACTTTCCAGTAATAGGTTACATCAAACTCAAGTACAAATTGTATCTGATACTCGGGTGATGCCGGTCCGATGATGCCGCCTTCCGGATTGGTGAAAGTGTTGGTGACATCATATAACACCTCATATTTGTTAATCCCGGTGATCGGCTGCCAGGTGAGTTTCGGGAGTATGTTTTCGATCAAAGCGCCATTTGCAGGTGATACTGGATAAACCGTATTGATGGTTTCGAAACTCCACGTATCCGACCAACCGGTGGTATCGATGTTATGGTAGGTCTTAACCCTCCAGTAATAGGTTTCCCCGAAATCAAGCACCTGAGGAACAATAATATTCGTATCGGTAACGCTCATGCAGGGGAAGCTGAATGCCGGATCGGTACAGAGCTCATACAAATAGCCAAAGGTGCCGGTTACGGCGGTCCATTCGAGATTCACATCAAGCATCTGTTCGGTGGCATTGTCGGACGGCGCTGTCAGTGTTACTTTTTCGAGGGTTGTGAAATCCCTTACCTCAGACCATTCTGTGATATCCAGATCGTGTTTTGCCCTGACGCGCCAATAGTAAACAGTATTAAATCGGAGCTGGCTTGCATACCCATAGTGGAATGATTCGGTGCTTCCGAAACTGGAAAAACTGACCTGGTGAACCGGTGCACCTGCAAAATCAGGATCTTCGCTTATCTGGTATTCATAATATGTGATCCCGGACATGGGAACGCCCTGACTGGCCTGTTTTTTCCATTGTAATTTCACATTGGGAACCTGATCCGTGGCTCCCGCATTTGGCCCCTGGAGTAAGACTTCATCAAAGGTAGAAAAGCTGAAAACCTCAGACCAGTCGGAAGTGCCGGTGTTATCAGTGGCACGCACTTTCCAGTAATACAATGTGCCGAACAAAAGGTTTTCCATTTTTACAGAGGTAACATTAACCATGAAAACAAAAGGATCAGTAAACTGATCGTTTGTGTCAACATGAATCTGATAAGTAACCAGGCCTACCCCTGAAACGGCATTCCAGTCAAGATTCACATCGGGCATTTGATGGGCTTTACCGTTTGTGGGAGAAACAAGAGCCGGAGGTAGAATATCCGTTTGGGCAAAAAGCCCAAGAGTGAAAACTGCAAGAAAGAGGGTGTGTATCGTCTTTTTCATAATTAATATATTTACAATTAGTTATGTCTGATTATTTGATTATAATTTTCTCAGATCCTGATTTGCTGCCTGCGTTAATATGGATGATATATGCCCCTTTAACCAAAGAACTGACATCCATTTTAACATGGTTGAGGCCAAAAACCATATTGCCAAAGTCCTGCTCAATGACCATTCTTCCACTGATATCATAGATTTTTACCGAAATCTCTGCATTGTTTTCCAGGATGAATGAGAGATTTGCCTCATCACCTACAGGGTTGGGATAAACCCTGAAGGCCAGGTTGCTGATGTCTCTGTTGGAAACCGTTGATTCTTCAGTGCCAAGAGGTATAAAGAGCGTAGAATCGGCAAAAACTCCTTTTCCGTAAGTGGCAACATAAATAACGCCATAATTGGCGGTTTCGGAGAACCATTCGTAATACTCCAGCGCTGTTCCGGCATTATGGGTGATAATGATCCTGGGCTTGAATATTTTCTGCTGCTTTATGTCAAGTACCGGAACTTTTCCGATACCCTGCAAAGAGGGATACCAATTTCCGGAGGAGATGTTATCGGTTACAAATATTCCTTCATCCGTACCTAACAAGGCAAGATCGTTGGATGGATCCATTTCGAACAGGGAGGTATAAACGGGCATCTGTGGGAGATTTCCCTGAACGGATTCAAAATCAGGAAAATCAGCCAGGCCGTTGGAGGTATAATACACATAATTGGCATTGCCATAGTTGCCCAGGGTAACCAGCACTTTATTTGCATTCGCCGGATCAATGGAAACCGAAGTTATTGCCTGGGAATTACCTCCTGCAATAAACTCAATTTCATCGGTGGCAATGATGCATTGTGAACTTCTCACGTCAGCCTCCTCATAATCGTATGCGGAAGCAATATTGGATATCCTGTAAAGCAAACCTTCATACGTGCCCACAAATAGATAATTGGCATCGGCAGAGTAAGCCATACATGAAGGTGTGCCGTTGAATCCGCCGTTTGCAGTATTTGAAATGAGGAACCATTCAGGGGTAACATTGAAAAGCAGAGCATCGGTTGTCATCCATATTTCTTTTGCGGCAGCATCAACGCCTCCGATAAAAAGGCGGGTGGTAATAATGTCCTTAACTGTAATTGTATCCCCTTCTGTAACATTGTTTTCAAGAGTGTGTGAGAATGGGTAGTCAAAGTTCCGGGATCTTACAGTTACCGTTTCCCCGGCATTATAGTCTTTATCAGCGACCCAACTGGTTGTCAGCTCACTGTTAATATCATTATAGCTTTCCCAGAGGATCATCGGGGTAAGGAAATTGTTGCTTATGATGTCATCATCAAGGAAGTTGAGGGAAAAATCGAAGCCGAAGGTTTCCGATCTTCTCATCCGGTCGATGAGTGCATCATTGCTTCTATTAGGGCTTGTGGAATAGAAAGAAACAGGATAAAAATAACCTTCATTCGAGATATATTTTTCCATGGAAGAAACGGCGCAGAAGCCGCCATCGCCGGCGCCTCTTAAAATATTGAAAAGCCACATGTCGCTTCCGACCATCTGGTTGTTCTGTTCTCTAACCAGGGTTGTGCCGTTGTCCTGCGTTCCCCCCATAAAGAAATTGAGGTTGATGGTCGGGGCTACATTATAAAACTGCGAAGTTGTAAAATTGGTGTTTATTCCTTCGAATACGTATTCATTGCTGGCGATAACCGCTTTGAAAACACCCCCGTCGCAGCCGATCAGGAACTCATTGCTGGAATCCGGTCTGAAAACATAAGTATGATGGTCAACATGAGCGTAGGTAGGGTCGAACATGAATCCGTCTTCGCCGATGGATTTCTGTGCCCAGGAAAAATATCCTGTTTCATTCACTTTTTCACCCATCCAGAGATTCACACCGCCGGCAAGGATTTTATAGGGGTTCTGTGGGAAAACTGTAATGGCGTTACAGTAATCACCCTGGTAGTAATACTTAACTGTAGCTCCATCAAGGTAATAGGAGCCAAGAATATTTAAGGTGTTTGAGCCTCCCGGAGCAACCACTCTCCAGGTAACGCCTTTGTCTTCCGAGAGATAAATATTTTCAAGGCTCTTGTCGCTGTCTTTGGCGGTAAGGGCGTAAATAATATCCTGGTTTGAAGGGGCTATGGCAAATTCGATTCTTCCGACGCCTTCGGCAGAAAGTTTATCTTCTTCTCCGGTAGAAACACAGATAAACCCGCCGGCGCTGCCGCCGGTTGAAACATAGGCCTTCCCATCTACTGCGGCAATAACAACACCGTTGCTTCCTGCTTTGATGTCGGAGGCAAGGCCCATAAGGTCGTGTGTGCCTGTGGAATCGGTGTATTGGGCATATACCCAACCGGTTCCGGTTTGTGTTTTAACCCCAGTATTGGTGGCTGCCCATAATTTGCCATCAGAAGCAAGCGCTATATCGTTGATATATGCCCACTCGGCATCGCCTGAATTGGGTGTGGGTTGCGTTCCCTGAACAGGGGAAATGTTGTCGTTCCCGTCTATTTTAAAGATTCCTTTACCGACAAATCCTCCGCTATATCCCAGATCGCCCAGAGGTGAATAATCCTGGAGGTTAAAGCCCTCACCTGTTCCGGCATAGATTGAATTATCGGGCGCCTGCAACATGCAGGTTACATAGAGCCCTGTTTCGCTACCATCAATATTGTTCCAGGTAGCGCCATAGTTGGTGGACTTGAATATGCCTCCCGTAACGCCTGCCGCATAAATGGTTTTCAGTTCGGAATCCCTGTTGTCAAAAACAATGGCCCTGGTGCGTCCGCCGATGTTGTTGGGGCCCATACTCATCCAGTTGAAATCGGTTGATTTGAAGTTTTCAAGTTTTCCTGCCTGCTCCCTGGCCCTGATGACATCCCCTGGCTGAAGAATTCCTGTAGTCTGGTTGTTTCTGACTTTGGAAAGGAACTCTTTGGCCTTTGTAAATGTACCTGTAGTGGTCACAGGGTTGGACAAAGGATCGGTTTCGTGATCATTGAAAATGGATGATACAGTAATGACGCCTGATCCGGCCAGCAATAAAATCAAGAAAACAAAGGGTAATACTCTTTTTTTCATATCTGTCGCGTTTGTATTATTTTATTGATATTACATTCTTAAAAATTGAGGCACAAGTTACACCTTTTTTTATTACAGCAAAGAACTATACATAAAAAAATTTCAACAAAGCCTATATATCTGTTTTCTACAGATTACGTCACATTATTTTGCCTTCATGTGCTCATTGAAGTCCAAAACATTTTTAATGTGGCAAACATACAAAAATAACAGAATTTTGAGAAAATTAAAGAAATAATCAGTATACGGCAAGGAATAATCAGTTTTCGGCGGAGCCGGACTTCAGGGCCGACACCTTGAACAAATTTTTTTTCTGGATTTAATACCATGAAAGATGACCTTCAGGGTTCACGGTAAATATTCTTTCTTCTTTTCGTGTATTTTCTGCCTGTAACCAATAAAAGGCCCCGGAAGGAACATCCCTGAAAATGAGTTTTTCACCTTTGAAAGGCAGTGTGTTGTGCATTTTCCATGAGCCGTTCCAATAATATAATGTATACTCTAAACCCGGGATCAGCTTTTGCATACTGTTGGTTTCCGAGGAATGGTCGAATGCGGTGGTTGTAGTTTCAGTGAGGTGCAATGCAGTTTTGTTTTTTAAGTCGGGAATCTGTCTGAGAACCTTTCCTGCTGTGTCAAGAATAAATGCGTTTCCTGCCGGAATTATTTCTTTGTTCTGATAAAAGGCAGGCAGATAAGCAATGCTTGTTCCCATTTTGCGAAATTCAGCCCGGCCGTCAATGATTTTTGAACCTGTTATGGCTTTCCATTTGCCGGAGTTGAAAACACACAGGTAAGCAAAAGTAAGGCTGTCGGGTATATTTTCGGTGATATTAAGACTGACATCAGCAACCTTTGCATATTGCTCAGTAACATCCGTAATGTTTTTTTTGTCAAGATAAGGCGGCGGTGTTTCGTTTGCCGGCAGTTTCACAGCCACAGATCCGGGTTGGATGGCAAAGGTTTTTCTGTACACTTTGGCCATTTTATTGGTGAGGGTATAGCTGCCCGGGTTGGCTTCGCCCCCCATGAAGATGATGATGCTGTCGTTGTTGCCGAGAATAGCATTCCAGGCGTGGTTGTTGCCTGTATTGGCCCAATAAGGGGTAAAATCTGCCATAACAGGAATGCCTAATGCGCGCATTGCGTAAATGGCCAGGTTCGTCATGTCTTCGCATCTTCCCATTTTTCCGCTGAGCATTTCATTCAGTCCCTGGTCGGTGGGATGCTTGTAATAACGCGGATCAAACCGGAACCACGACATGATATAATTGTTGACCAGGATGGCCGCTTCCACAGGATCAGACGGATTTTTTACAGAATCGGCCACCCATCTGAGTTCGTTATAAAAATATTTCCGCCAGTTTTCCAGTGGTTCATTGCTGCCCCTGTATGGCAGGATATATTCACAAAAACTTTCGAAATCCACATGTTTGCACCATGGAAACCTGTCCCATGCATCGCATGCAAGGTCAATGTTTTTAATCAGGAATGAGGATTCAATCACACGGTAATCCTCAGTAAAAGTATCGGGGGTAAAACGGATGTCGCCCTCCCTTTTCGCAATAGAGTCCCATCCTTTCAGCAAATCATCGTAGGTTGGATAGTTAAAAATGCTGAAATTCAGGATTTCATTGTTTTCATTTTTCAAAGAATATTCAATGTAGCCCTGGCCTTCCATGTTGGATATCAGAAAAAAGGCAGCCTCTTGTTGAATAACCTGTTTTTTGTTGCTGAAATGCTCAATGACTTCCTCCAGGTTTTTGCGGTTATCTCCTGATTTTTCAAGTATGCTCAACACCGCTTCGGGAGGTTGGTAATCAGAGGTTGAACAACCCGTAAGCAGGAGGATGGACAAAATCACTGCCACGATAAAGACGCCTGAAAAGCCTTCTGATTTTTTCATCATTATGCAATTTTCCCACGAAGATATAAAGAATGGTTAAAAAACCTGAAAAATTGTTCCTTATGGATTGTCATACAGGGGAACCGGAGCGCCCGGGGTCAGATTTTTTTAACGGCATCGGCAGGAAGCCATCCCACACTGCCGCTGGCAATCCTGATTTCAAACCATCCGGAAAATTCCTCAATGATCCTCACCTTGGTGCCTTCATGAATTACAAACAAGTCGACACTGTTTCCCCGGGGCGAACTTTTGACGGTGATGGTCGGGGTGAAAACAATGGCTTCGGGGGATGAAGTTTCGTATCTGTATCGTGTTGAGGCCAGATAGATTGAAATAGCCATGAGGAAAAGGGCGGCGACGGCAGAATAAAAGGCGGTTTTTCTGACGCCGGTTGAGCGGGTGAGGAGATACACTGAAATGCCGGAGAAGAAAAGAAAAAGCAGAAGTATACCCGCAACGGCCCAGGTGGTGGAGCTAAAAGCCGTAAACATATTCCTCCACCATCTTTTGAAGAACAGTTCAGGAACAGGTTCAATTTTATCTGCTATCCTGGTATTCGCCACTCTCAGGTTATAAAGGATATCTTCGTCATTCGGGGCAAGCTTTCGCGCTTTCTCAAAATAGAGAATGGCATTGGGAAGGTCGTTCATCTTGAAACAGGCATTGCCAAGATTATAGTACAATTCAGGCGATCCGAAACCGGATTCAATTATTTTGAGGTACAAGGCGGAAGCATCGCTGTACATTTCGGAAGTATACAGGTGGTTTGCCTGCATAAAGGCGCTGTCAGGCCGGATGGCCTGCGATACCTTTCCTGAGATCAGGAAAAAGATCAGTAATACCCCGGTTTTCAGAAATATTTTCATTTTCTGCTCAATTCTTTTTCAACCTGTGTAATTGCGTTTAGCGCCCTTTCATAAATGTCCTGCATACTTTTTCCGGCTTCGCCCGGGGCAAAGCGGGCAAATTCGGTTTCTTCCACGGTTTTCAGAAAACTTTGGGCTGTTTCGCTGTCAATGGCTTCCTTCTCAAGATATTGGTGTGCCGTTTCGGATGAAAGTTCCGCCAATGGAATGCTGAATTTGTCGCTCAGGTAGCCCCACAAAGCCTGCGAGATTTCAATATAAAAGCTGTCGGCTTTGTTTTCCTTCATCAGCAGATGGGCATTTTTGAGCCTTTTCAATGCTACCTTGGTGGCTTTTCTGTTTTTCATGAGCGCAAGGTTGCTTCTCTTTTTCAGCTCCTTTTTCCACAGCATGATAAAAAGGAGGAACAATACCACAGGTGCGGCAAGCAGGAGGTAAAATCCTGAAGAGTTGAAAAAATGATTGTTTATCAGTTTAAAAACCGGCAATTCCGGTTTAATGTACCGTATGTCGGTTCCAATGAACTTAATATCTTCCTGATTAACACCGCTATATGTTACCTGGCTCTCCTGCCCGTCTCCTTTTTCCACTTCCAGGGCAAATTCGGGGGAGGTGTGTGTGACGTAGGCATTTTTCGCCAGGTCAAAGTAACTGAAGCGTACGGGATTGATCCTGAAACTTCCCGGCTGACGGGGTATGATCAGATATTCATAAGTTTTCTGGCCTGAAACGCCGGTGTTACCGGTATTGATGTTAAGCGACACTTTGGGATCATACACTTCAAAGTCAGGGGGGAAGTTGATGACCGGATTCTCAATAAGTTCAATATTTCCTGTTCCTGCAATGACAATCTTCAGATTTACGGCTTCGTTTGACTTCAGATTTGTTTTATTGATGGTTGCATTAAATGAGAAGTTCCCGACAGAGCCGTTGAAATCTGCAGGCCTGTTTTGCGATGGCAGGGGTTTAATGTCTAACGTGAGCGGATTGGATTTGAGGTTTAACTCAACATTTTGATATCTGTTGAAGAAAGGATCATTGAAAAAGCTGTCGAAGAACGGGTCCCTGGTTCTTTTTTGGGATTGCTGCCTGACCTGGGCCACACATTCCATTTCAAGCGGCTCAATGGTCAGTTTTCCGGTTTTCTGGGCAAAAAGGGCCACTTTCCTCACATCTGCCACCACATATTCTTCTCCGTTGATGTATTCGGTGTATTGCTTCAATTGTTCATTCTCCTTGAGCAGGTTTTGTGACCAGAATCCAGGAAAGGAAGCCAGTTTTTGAATGTCGATATGCGAAATAGGAACCTTGGTATATATTTTATAGGTAACGATCACCTGTTCTCCCTGCATCGGATTTTTTTTGTCTGCGATCGCCCGCAGAAAAACATCTTTATCAAGGGAAATACCGCCGCTGCTTCTGTCTTGCTGATTTCTTCCCTGTCCCGGAGTTTGCTGGCTGGCCCCTTTAACCACCTGGATTTTGATGATGTTCGATCTGTATTGTTTTCCTCCGACAGTCACTGTGGCCGCAGGTATATCGAAAACTCCCTCTTTTACAGCGCTGAGGACATAAGTGAATGTCAATTCAACCGATTTAGACAATTGACCGTTGATGATCTGGATATTTGAACTGGAAGAGGTGAAAGGCCCGCTTAATACGTTGAAATCGGGCATGGCCGGGCCCCTGAAGTTTTCGCCTTCGGCATTGAGGGTGTAAACGAGATTGAACTTCTCACCGACAGCAACGGTAGTCTTGGATGACCCCGTAAAGCTGACATTCTGTGTGAAGCCAGCCGGGGCAACCAGGAGGGTTAAAACGTATACCAGTGAGATGAACCGCATCATAAATATGAAACAAAGTTATTTAAAATCTGTCACCAGTCTTTTTCAGTCTGAACTTTTTTCCCCTGCATCATTTGCTGAAGCCTGATTTTTTCAAGGGTTTTCTGTTCATCATTTTTTAAGGCTTCCAGCATCCTTTCTGCATCTTTTTTCGACATTTGCTGTTGCTGCTGTTGCTGTTGATCATGTTCTTTTTGTTGTTGCTGCTGTTGATCCTGCTGTTGCTGATCTTCTTCCTTTGGTTGCTGGTCCTGGTTATTTTTATCCTGTTGCTGTTTGTCCTGACCCTCTTTGTCCTGGTCCTGTTGTTGATCTTTATTTTGTTGCTGCCGGATCATTCTTTTGGCAAATTCCATATTGTACTTGGCATCCATGTCTTCCGGGGTCAGTCGCAGGGCATTTTTGTAGGCATCCACTGCCTCATCATACTTTTCCGACTGCACCAGTGAGTTGCCAAGATTATAATATGCGGCGGCCCTGGATTCGTCTGTCCGGTCACCGGAGGCCAGGTTTCCGTAGATCTTTCCTGCATCTTCATAATTGCCCTGTTTATACAGGGCTCCCCCCAGGTTATACTGCCCTTTGTAGGAACCGGGCTGTGCCTCAAGGGCCTTCAGATAGTCAAGCTCGGCATTTTTGAAATCGTTTTCAGCATAATGCCCGTTGCCGCTCCGGATATGTTTGTTTTCCTTCTGGCCGTAAATGCCAGTGGACAGGGTAGTTAACAAAACGATCGTGATCAGGGCTATGGATTTCATCTGTCAAAGATTTTTATTTTGTTCATGATCCTGCTTTTTCTGTCGAACATAAGCAACTCCAGTATCAGCAGCAGAATGGCGGGGGCAATGAAGTATTGAAACCGGGCTTCATAATCAGAAAACATTTTGGATTCATACTCGGTTTTTTCGAGTTTATTAACCTCGTCGAAAATTTTTTGCAGACCGGCGGAAGCGCTGGTAGCTCTTACATATACACCGTTTCCGGCGGAGGCAATTTGCTGGAGCATGATTTCATTTAGTTTTGTCACTACAGTATTGCCCTGCCTGTCTTTTTTATAACCGGTTTTCCTGTTGAACTGGTCAAAAGCCGGAATAGGAGAGCCTTCCGGTTGACCCATACCAATGGTATAAATCCGTATCCCGGCTTCGGCGGCTTCAGCGGCTGCCCTGGCGGCGTCATCCTCATGGTTTTCTCCGTCGGAGATGATGATGATGGCTTTGCTGTGCTTTTGGTCGTCAAATGAAGATACGGCCAGGTTGATGGCTTCGCCGATGGCAGTGCCCTGAACAGGCACAATGTTCGTATTGATGGTGCTGAGAAACATTTTTGCTGCGGCGTAATCGGTAGTGATGGGGAGTTGAGTATAGGCTTTGCCTGCAAATACAATGATTCCAATCCTGTCATTGGAAAGCTGGTCAATCAATCTGGAGATGGATTGTTTTGCCTTTTCGAGCCGGTTGGGTTTTATGTCTTCTGCAAGCATACTTGTTGAAACATCCAGGGCAATCATAATGTCAATGCCTTTTCTTTCTCCCTCCACCAGCTTTGAGCCCACCTGGGGATTGCTTAGCCCCAGGATGAGAAATGCCAGCGCCATCATAAGCAGGATGAATTTCGTAACAGCTTTTCCGGGGGCTGTATTGTAAATCAGCTTAGATATTACCTTCTTCTCCCCGAACAATGCCAACGCTTTTTTCCTCCACCTCAGCATCAGCCGGAAAACGACAGCCAGCAAAGGAATCAGAAACAAGGCATAGAGCAGATTTATATGTTCGAAACGCACCAATTCCATAATCAGGTCATTGATTTAAACACTGTATTTCTTAAAATAATCTCTGCGGATAATAATATCAGCGCTATCAGGGCAAAAATGAAAAATTCCTCCTTTTTCCTGCGAAATTCGGTAACATCTATTTTGGATTTTTCCATTTGGTCGATTTCATCGTAAATTTCCCTCAGTTTGCTGTTGCTTGTGGCACGGAAGTACCTGCCATCCGTCATGGCAGCCACCTTTTGCAGGAGGTCTTCATCAATTTTCACCTCAACCTGCTGGTATTGTATGCCAAATGGCGTTTGCACAGGATAAGGGGCGGTTCCTAGTGTGCCCACGCCAATGGTATAAATTCTGATGTTGTAAAGTTTAGCAATCTCTGCTGACGACACAGGATCAAGGGCGCCCATATTGTTGATGCCATCGGTGAGCAGAATGATGACTTTACTCACTGCTTTGCTGTCTTTCAGCCTGGTAACGGCCGTGGCCAGACCATCGCCTATGGCAGTTCCGTCTTCGATCATCCCGCTTTTTACCTCACCGAAAAGATTTAATACAACCGAATGGTCAGTTGTAATGGGGCATTGAGTGAATGTTTCGCCGCTGAAAATAATGAGGCCAAAACGGTCGTCCGGTCGTCCGGAGATAAATTCGGAGGCCACCTGTTTCGCCGCTTCAAGCCGGTCGGGCTTAAGATCCTGGGCAAGCATGCTTCCCGAAACATCGAGCGCCATCACAATATCAATTCCTTCAATACTTACATCCTGCCTGCTGCTGGTGGTTTGAGGCCGTGCCAGGGCAATGATCAAAAGTCCCAAAGCAATTAGCCTGAATACATACAGCAGGGTGTAAAGATATATCCTAATCCTGCCGGAATTTGCCCTGAAACTCTGAAAAGTCGATATCTGCAAATCCGGACTGTCAGTCCGGTGCCTGTACCAGTACCACAGCGCTATCAAAGGCAGCGCCAGCAAAAAGTACAAATACTCAGGGTTTGCAAATTCAAACATTCTCAACATTTTCTTCAGATTTCAGACTGTTATTATCACTACCCTCATTATCCCTGTCACCGGCATCAACAGCGAGAGTTTCCGGCGTCATTTGCCCGGTTTTTTTCTCCATCTGATGCACAATACCGTATGACTCTCTCACGAAATCAAAAATATGGTTGAGGGAAAGATCGTTTTCAAGGGGTGTGGGATTTCCTTTGGCAAATTTTACCAGATCGGCAAGAGTGAGCACTCCGGAGAGCTTATTGCGTGCCTGTTGATTGACCGAAGTCCTCTGAATGCCATCCATGATTTCAGATGTGGTATATTCGAGGGCATGAATGGAAAACTGCCCTTCGAGATAAGACCTGACAATCTCCGTGAGTTCCGTATAATATTCTTTTACTTGCCCGCTTTGCCAAAGTTTTTTATATTTCAGGTTTTCCAGTGCATCCATAGCCAGTTCAAAAGGCGGCTTTGAGATTTTCAACGGAGGCCTGAACAAAGGTTCTTCTTTTTTCCTTTTCCGGGAATATACATATATAAAATAGCCTGCACCGGCGATCAGGATGAAAGTGATGATCCAGGGCAGGGCTTCTCTGAAAGTGAACGGCGCCCTGAGGGGCTCCCTGATGTCTTTGATTTCGGCGGAGAGATCAACCGGCAGGGTGTAAACTTCGAGCAGCAATGGTCTTGTTTCCATTGTGCTGAACCCTGTATCCTCAGGATACCTGTAACGGAACACAAAAGGGGGTATGGCGTAAAAACCCGAATCAAAGGCTGTTACAGTGAAAACCCTGGAGTGGGTGATGCTGGATCTTTGGTCATCGAGTACGGAGTCGGGCCTGAAAGTCCGGAGTATTTCAATGTCGCCGGTTATGGTATCTTTGATTGAAGGCCACCCAACGTTGACATTCTGCGGGTAGGTAATGGTCAGATACAGATCCACCTGGTCACCCACCAGTATGGCATTGGTGTCAAGGCGGGCCTCCACCGCGACCTGTGCCTGGGTGATGCTCATGCAGGCAAAGATGAGTATTGCTCCGGTGATTGTCAGTATCCTGTTCATTTCAGAACCGTGCCTCCCTTTTTTTGAAAAGACTTACCAATGGTTTAACATAGTCCTGGTCGGTGCGGATATTTGCCGAATCGACGCCGCTTTTAAGAAAAACCGTCTGAATGTACTTTTCATGCTCCACCCACCAATCCTTATACTCCTGACGTACTTTGGCGCTGGAGGTGTCTACCCATTTTTTCTGACCGGTTTCCTTGTCGTAAAGTTTTACCATTCCCACGGGCGGCAACTCCGATTCACGGTGGTCGTATATTTTAAGAGCCACAATGTCGTGCTTATTACGTGCAATTTTCAGGGCATCTTCAAAACCCTTGTCGATAAAATCGGAAATAAGAAAAGAGGTACATCTTTTTTTCAGGGCATTGGTGAGGTACCGTAATGCCTCTGAGATGTTTGTCCTCTGGCTTGAAGGTTTAAAATCGATGAGTTCCCTGATGATCCGCAGGATATGTAATGATCCTTTTTTGGGGGGGATGAATTTCTCTATCTTATCGCTGAAAAAAATAACCCCCACTTTATCATTGTTCTGAATGGCAGAAAAGGCGAGCACTGCGGCGATTTCCGTCATCTGTTCCTCTTTTAGCTGTACCCGGGTGCCGAATTCATTGGATCCGCTCACATCAATCAGAAGCATTACAGTAAGTTCTCTTTCCTCTTCAAAGACTTTTACATAAGGATGGTGGAATCTTGCCGTAACATTCCAGTCGATATTCCTGATATCATCGCCATAGATGTATTCCCTGACTTCACTGAAAGCCATTCCCTTTCCTTTAAAGGAACTGTGATAATGTCCCGAAAATATCTGGTTGGACAATCCCCGGGTCTTTATCTCTATTTTCCTGACTTTCTTGAATACTTCCTTTGCTTCCACTGAATGTGTTTTTCAGGTGTATTGTAATACTGACTGGCAAAAACAGGATTAAGGCACCTCAACTGTGTTGAGTATTTCGCTTATGATCATTTCGGTCGTGATGTTTTCGGCTTCTGCTTCATAGGTCAGGCCGATCCTGTGGCGCATTACGTCATAAGCGATGGCTCTGATGTCCTCGGGGATGACGTAGCCCCTCCGTTTGATAAAGGCATAGGCTTTTGAAGCCAGGGCGAGGTAAATGCTGGCACGAGGCGAGGCCCCGTAATTGATCATCCCCTCAAACTTAGAAAGCTTGTATTTGGAAGGATACCTTGAAGAGAAGACAATATCCGTGATGTAATTCTCAATTTTTTCGTCGAGATACACTTCCCTTACCACTTTTCTGGCCTGAATGATATCTTCTGTCTTCAGGATCGGTGAGGCTTT
>JAFGME010000050.1 GCA_016927695.1 Bacteroidales bacterium | reverse complement strand
TACCCGGTGCTGGTCAATGGCAGAGCGTAATACGGGAAAAAGTTCCGGAATCCTTTGAACCTCATCAAGGATGACTGTTTTATCTTTCAATGAATTGAAAAATTCAAGAGGGTTAAGCAGTGTTCCTCTATCTGCAGGATTTTCTAGATCAAGATATACAGCTGCTTTATCCAATTCTGGGATTACTTTTTTTGCCAGTGTGGTCTTGCCTGCCTGCCTTGGTCCTAAAATACCTACAGCCGGGAAATGGCTGTGAAACCTGATCAGCAACTTTTCAAGGTGCCTGGGTGTATACATGTTATTAAATTATGCCCGCAAATTTATAATCTTTTTGCAAATTTACGGCTTTAGCGTCTTGAATACATTATAATCCATTCTCCCTTTAAGCCTGTTATTTTATATTAATACCGGACTAAAGTCCTCTTTGTCAGAAACATTCTGTAACCCAGAATCTAAATCCGGGGTTATTATAAATCAATGTAATAACGGGCATTAACCTGGTTTGGATGGTTTATTCGTTGAGTTGTTGAGCTGATGGTGGTTTCAGATGTTGAGAGATTGGATACTGTTGATGAAGATCCTAATCCAGAGTTTAGGTAACACCAAATCCAAAACGAATAAACAACTCAACGATAAACAGTAAAAACCAAGGCTCTGAAAAATGAATACCCGACAATAGTATTAACCTCACTTCTTCTTGTCTTCGGTTTCATGTCAACTGGCTCCCTTGTCCATTCATGATTCCGGATTCTGTTTATTTGATTTTCCTCCCCTGTCCATATTTTGTCCAGCCCTTCAATTTGTATTTGTCATTTTCCCGATGTATTTTTATTTAAATAATCCATCGTCTATATACAGGCACATTAATGTGTCAGAAATCCCTATATCATTCATTATCAACACATAATTCAGAACTATGAAAAAGATGATCTTTTGCACAATGCTTGCCGGGGCTCTTGCTCTTTCGCTGAGTCTTCCAGCACAGTATCCTTTCGGCAACTGCATCCACCTCGACGGCGACAACGACTACATCATCCTTGCCGACGAATCCGCCTTCGACTTCCCGGTGAACATGACGGTGGAGTGTTGGCTCAAAGTGGACGAATGGGACCGTCCCTGGCAGGCGGTCATCACCAAAGGCGATAACGCCTGGCGGCTCCAGAGAGACAATGAAACCAATAAGATCGTTTTTGTGGCGGGTGACGAGCACGTGATCACCAGTACGAGCTTTACCGACAACCTATGGCACCATCTTGCCGGGGTGAAATCGGGTTCCACGCTCAGGCTGTATGTTGACGGCGTACAGGAATCGACCACCGGTGGCGCCGGAAACAACACCAACAACGGCTATTCTGTCAGGATGGGCGAAAACGGCCAGGTCACCGGAAGGTATTTCGACGGGGTGATCGAAGAGGTTAGGTTTTGGAACTATGCCCGGACCTTGGGAGATATCAATGAGAATATGTATAAAACCCTCGCGGGAAACGAAACAGGCCTTGTAGCTTACTACAAGCTCGACGAGACTTCGGGGCTTACCGCCTTTGATGCCACAGCAGCCGGCCACCATGGAACCCTCATGAACATGACGGGGAATGAATGGGAATCCACCACCATACCCATGGTATTTTCCGAGCCTGGGTATGCGATCGATTTTAACGGTTCAGATGAGTATGTAAGTTGTGGTTATTTTCCTGAAATTGGGCAAAACAATCCGAAAACCATTGAAGCATGGGCATACACACGCAGTTTCAACAATGGTGGAATCTTTCAGGGAGGGACGTTATCATCAAATAGTGACTTTTCATTGCGCACACTGACGGAGCCTGGTAAATGGAGAATGGACTTCAACGGTGATTATAAAGATATTTTGTTGCCTTTCAGCCAAAATTCGTGGCACCATTTCTGCCTTAGCTTTGATGGCACCACCCACATAATAAGCCTCTACTATGATGGCGCTTTGGTTGCGAGCTATTACAAAAATTTACAAACCGGATGCCTGGATTTTTTAATCGGCAGATGGAGCAGCTATTTTTTCGATGGTTGTGTTGATGAAGTAAGGGTATGGAATGTTTGCCGGACTCAGGATGAAATATTAAACTCTATGAACTCAGCCTTAGCAGGTAACGAAACCGGTCTGGTATCCTACTGGCAATGCAGCTATGGTTCAGGCAGCACGCTGTATGATTACACGGGAGGCCGCCATGGAACCATGCACAACATGGCAACTCAGAACTGGGTGGCTTCGGGTATATTCCAGTTCAGCATACACACCCATACCATACCGGACGGTTTTACGGGCGTGATGGATTTCAGCAACGCGGGATTAAGCATGTTTGTCAACCAGAAAACCGGAACCGAAATCTATACGGTACTTCGCTACCCTTGTTCCCCAAATGTTTTTCCTCAGTTCCCTGATGAGATATTCGACTCCCAGCACTGGCTGTTTTATAGACAGGGCAACGGTACGATGAATGCCACCCTGACCTTCAGCGTTATCGAGGACATCCTGCCCGGTGACTCGTTATGCCCTCAACGCGTCAAGCTACTGAAATCCACCGTCAATTCTTCTTCCTGGTCGCTTGCAACCACGGCCATTTCCGTGGATTACACGAACAATACCATGACTTTCAACAACCTTTCAGCCTTTGGTATGTTCATTACCGGAAGGCAGGAAACTGTGAGTTACACCGCGCTCTCGCCCCCGAATGGGTTTCCCGGCACCGGGGTGAACCAGGACCTGGAACTAACCTTCGAAAGGCCTATGCAGGCCGGCGCCGGCAACCTCCATATCATCCATGCTGCCGATAGCACGCTGTTCGAGACGATACCCGCCTCCGGTGCTGTCATCGACAGCAACACGGTAACCTTTGACCCGGCAGGCACCTTTGAACACATCGCCTCCTATTTCGTACTGGTCGACAGCACGGCCCTATACGATTTTGCGGGCACAGCTTTCAGGGGCATTTCTGACAGCAGCGAATGGAGTTTCAGCACGCCAAGGTTTTCCCCAACAATCACCCTCATACCGGGGGTTGCGTCGGGAAGCGGATGCCGGTGGGGGGATTATGACAACGACGGCGACCCGGATATTGCCCTGATGGGTCAAACACAGAGTTCGGAGAAGATTACAAAAGTATTTAGTAATGACGGAAACAATATATTCACCGATCTCAATGCAGGACTTATCGGGAACCGTTTAGGAGTTGTTCCATGGGAAGACACCGATGGAGACGATGACCTCGACCTGCTGTCTTCCGGCAGTGAAAATAACCGCCTGTACCAGAACATGGGTGACCACACCTTTGCCAGTCTTTCACCCTGGTCGTGCAGCGCTTATTATGGCCATGCAGACTGGGGCGATTTCGATAACGATGGCGATCCTGACATGCTTCTTTGTGGACTGAACTGCAGTGACACCAAAATCTATCGCAACGACGGAAACAACTCTTTTACTGACATCAATGCAGCGTTTCCTTTGGCTTATGGGAAATGGAGTTATGGCGCACAAGGGCTTAGTGGATGGGGGCATGGCCGTTCCCTCTGGATCGATTATGATCTTGACGGCGACCTGGATGTTTACCTCGCAGGCAATACAGGAGGTTATAATTGTATTGCCCGAATTTACAGGAACGATGGACCAGGCACTACCTCCTACTGGTCTTTTACGCAAATAAACACAGGCTTTTACACCCTCACATCACTCGGGGCAGACTGGGGGGATTATGATAACGATGGCGATCCCGACCTCCTTGTTACCGGAGCAAAAGATGATAACCTGAACTTCCGTACCATTATTTATAAGAATAACGGCAATGGAACATTTTCCGAAATTAATCTCTCCATATCCGGCATGGTATTATCCTCCGTTGAATGGGGAGATTATGACAATGACGGTGACCTGGATATCCTGATTTCGGGAAGCAGGTATGAAAATAATTCATTGGTACCAACTGCTGCCATTTACCGCAATGATGGAGAAAACGTCTTTTACCCGCTTGACGAGCTTGAAGCATTGACAAATGGCCAGGTTTCATGGGGTGATCATGACCTTGACGGTGATCTGGACATCATGATGTGTGGTAACAACCCTGCAAATCAAGCTGTCTTCCTGCTTTACACCAACCAGGGCATGGTAAGCAATACCCCTCCTTCATCGCCCCCGAACCTGAGTTGTACCCATCAGTATAGTAATGACCTTAAGCTGGTTTTTGGTTGGGATGCCGCCAGTGATAATGAAACCCCTTCTGCTGGTCTTTCATATAATGTGTATTTTACACTCCTGAGAAACGGGCAGGAGGTAAAACTGAAGCGTCCCATGGCCGACACCGTTACAGGCTACAGACGCTTGCCCAAAACCGGAAATGCAGGCCAGATGCTTTCCCATTACCTCAGGTATCCTGAACTGCCCATGCTCACACAGAAATACCGCCACTATGGTGTTGACTGGGGCGTACAGGCCATCGATCATTCCTTTGCCGGCTCACCATTCAATAATGCCAGCCATTTCTTTATGAGGGAAATCACGTATCTGGCCACCTCCAACCATACCGAAATGAAGCCCGCCGACTGGCTCACCTGGGAGGTGCAGCACCTTGCTTCTCTTGCAGGGTACAGCATACAGGTGGATGAGCAGGCTGGGTTCATCAATCCTCTTGAAGATTACATTGATATCAACAGTAAAAAAGGGAAAATGATCCAGCATGACAAAGGGTTGACTTACAGCATCGCGCTGAATGAACTGGGTTTTTATCCCTTCCTAACGGATAACACAGTATATCACTGGAGAATGCGACCGGTTTACCTGGATGGTGATTCCACCTGCTTCACACACCCTGCTCCCTGGTTCTTCTTCAATAAGGAAAACACTGCCCCCTTCCCTCCCATGGAGGGATTTAACCCGGCGGGTGATGTGGCTATAGGCACCCTCACCCCCCTCATCTCCTGGAACGCCGCCTTCGATCCCGACAGTATCAGCGACCACCCGGGAACCCTGCGTTACACCGTCGAGGTGGATACCAACAACACCTTCTCCTCTATGATCTATACCCAAACCACCGCCATGGGCATCACCTATGTGCAGGTGAACCCTGCCCTGATGGAAGGCTACCGGTATTATTATCGTATAAAAACAATGGACGACGAAGGTCTCGAATCCGCCTGGTCGGCCACGCAATCCTTCAGGGTGTTCGACATCACCCTGTACCTCACCGTGAACCTCGAAGGACCTTTCGACGGAACAGGCATGAACACCAGCCTCAACCCGGAATATATCCCGTTGGCACAGCCCTACAACACATCACCATGGTACTACTCAGGAACCGAGGCCGTCAGTGCCATACCCGGCCCGGGAGTAGTTGAATGGATACTGGTTGAACTGCGGGATGCCGCTGATGCAGCATCAGCGGGAGCCTCCACCGTTATTGCATACCAGGCTGCATTTTTACTGAATGATGGTACGGTAGCCGGCCTTGACGGCAGTGCTCCCATACACTTCTATATCGAAATCCAGCACAACCTCTTTGTCGTGATACATCATCGCAACCACTTAAGTATCATGACCCCAGTGCCGATCCCGGAAAACAGCGGCATCTACACCTGGGATTTCACCTCGGGCCCTGGTCAAGTCCACGGAGGAATGCTCGGGCACAAGGAACTCGCCCCCGGTATCTGGGGCATGTCCGGAGGAGACGGATTCCCCGACAACCAGATCAATAACGGCGATAAAAACGACGTCTGGGTGTTGCAGGCCGGAACCGGAGGATACCTGGCAGGTGACTTCAATATGGACGGCCAGGTGAACAACGCCGACAAGAACGACGTCTGGGCGCCCAATACAGGCCTGGGCGGACAGGTACCAGAGTAGTCAAAACCGATCCGGCCAGGAACTGGCTGTGGCGGTTTTGTTACTAATCTGAGAATCCTGACATGCGACGCAGGAGCATCGTCCGGGTGCCGGAATAGAGTTAAAAGTTAAAAGTGGAAAGTTAAAAGTGGGGTATTGAAGGTGCCTGAAATAGGTTGACTTTTTAAATAAAGTTTAAACCTGTTTTATTATTGTTGACTTTTTCTTTTTTGCTTCTTTTTTC
>JAFGME010000049.1 GCA_016927695.1 Bacteroidales bacterium | reverse complement strand
TTGGGGCAGGGATACCCGGATTCGACAGTTGCATTTTTTCACACTCTGCGAAACTCCGCGAAAACCTCAGCGGAACTCTGCGAGAAAATGGATTGGCCAGGTCTGAAACATCCCGGCGGATCATTCGATTACGATTACGACTACAACGCCTGCCCGCCGTTGAGGATTCAGGGATGGCAGGGGGGATACCTGGACTCTGAGCAGGCTCTACTTTGCCTTCCGGCTTTTCTGCTGTTTCTTTTCTACCTGTTTCTCTGAACGATTTGACGTAAAGATGAGAGGTTTCTCGAATAAGTGCTTCAACCTCTCTCTTGTCTCCTGAGATGTCCCGGATAACTGATGTATCTCCTCTATCAGTGCCTCGTCTTCCTGTTGCCTTGTCATACTTTAATATTTTAGATTTTAATACGCATACTGTTTGCAAATTTCCATCATATTTTTGTAAAACAGCAGCCTTAATCCTTTTTGTAGTGCCTGCCCGCCGATGGGAATTAAGGGATGGCAGGCGGGGATATTTGGTCTCTGAGTTTGATCTCTGCCCCGAACACCACCGTCAATATCCTGATTTTTTTAACCGTCACAGTTTTATGTTGAGTTAATATCTGAAATTGGTGATGTAAAAATAAACCAAAATATTCCTTATTTAAAAAATATATCTGAGAATTTTAAAATATGAATATGCTGATGATGCCGTTTAACCCGGATTAATCGGCAAATATCCTTTAAATGTGTGCGTTACCGATCCGTTGATCATCTTTGCCGGATAATCTGTTTTGAATCCGGAATGTTTTGAATCCGGGATTTTTTATACTTTTATTTCCGTGAAAAGCAATTATATCAGACTGGCAGTTGTCCTGGGATCCATCTCGGTGGTGGTGATCATCGTGTTTCAGATTTACTGGATCAACAGGTCGTTCAGCCTGGAGGAGAGGCAGTTCAACCAAACGGTGAGCATTGCCCTGTACCAGGTGGCCGAAAAAATGGCCTCCTTCAACAACAGGGAACTGCCCAATGAGAACCCTGTAAGGCAGATATCTTCCAACTATTTTATCGTGGATATCAATGATGTGATCGATGCAAGTATCCTCGACCATTATCTGAAAACGGAATTTGAGTACAGCAACATACGCATCGATTACGAGTATGCCATTTACGATTGTGAAACCAACCGTATGGTCTTCGGCAATTATATCAAACCCGGCGATGCGGGGACAAAATTCCCTGAAAAATTCCAGAAATACGATGATTTTACATACTATTTCGGCATTCTTTTCCCATCGAAAACGATTTATATCCTGAAAAGCATGAACGTGTGGATTATTTCTGCGTTTGTCCTTTTAACTGCCGTGATTTTTTTCGCTTACGCCATGTTCATTATCCTCAGACAAAAACGTCTTTCGGAGATACAAAGGGACTTTATCAACAATATGACCCACGAATTTAAAACACCCATCTCCACCATTGGCATCTCCGCAAAAGTTTTGTCGGATCCGGAGATACTGAAAAATCCCGAACGCCTTTCCGGTTATGCTTCCATCATCGGCCACCAGTCGAAACGGCTTGAAAATCATATTGAAAAAGTGTTGCAATTGGCCCGGATTGAAAAGGGAAGCCCCGGCTTTACACGCGAAAGCGTTCATCTCCATGAGGTGATCAGGGAGGTGACTGAGTATTTCAGGATCAGTTTCAGGGATTTACATCCTTACCTGGTTCTGCGCCTTGAAGCGGAAAATGACATTGTTTTTGCCGACAGGTCGCAGCTTTCCAATCTCATTTATAACCTCGTGGACAATGCTGTGAAGTATTCGGGCGCCAAACCGGAAATTACCATACTGACTGGTAATCAAGACAAAAAAATCCGGATGACGGTTGCTGATAAAGGGATCGGGATTGAGAAAAAATACCTGGGTAAGATTTTTAATAAGTTTTTCAGGGTGCCCACCGGAAACGTTCACAATGTGAAAGGCTTTGGGTTAGGCCTGAATTATGTGAAAAGTATCTCCCATCTGCACCGCTGGGAACTGAAGACAGAAAGTGAACCCGGCCACGGCAGCCGGTTTACCGTGGTTATGCCGTTAAAGGATTAATTGAAAAAAAATGAAGAAACCTAAATTACTTTATGTAGAAGATGATGTTTACCTGAGTTTTGTAACGGTGGATAACCTTGAGCAGAAGGGGTATGAGGTGGTTCATTGCAAAGACGGGAAAGAGGCCCTGCAATGCTTCAGGAAGCAGGGATTTGATTTATGCATCCTGGATGTAATGCTGCCAAAACTGGACGGGTTTGAACTGGCACGGAAGATCCGGGAAACCAATCCGGAAATACCCATTCTGTTCCTGACGGCCAAATCACTGAAAGAAGACCGGATTACGGGCCTTTCCATCGGAGGGGATGACTACATCACCAAGCCTTTCAGCATTGAGGAACTGACACTCAGGATCGAGATTTTCCTGAAAAGGAGCAGGATAAACATCACGGACACTTCTGAAGTAAATAAAATGAGGGTGGGAAGGTATCTTTTTGACCGGGCCACTTACACCCTTTCCGACGGAACCGGGCAGGCAAGATTGACCCCGATGGAGGCGGAGCTGCTCAGGTTTTTCTGCAACAACCGGAACAAGGTGCTCAGGCGCGAAGAGATATTGAACGCAGTCTGGGGAAACGACACTTATCTCAGCAGCCGCAGCCTCGACGTATTCATCTCACGATTGAGAAAGCATTTGCGCAGGGATGAACAAATCAGGATCAGCAATGTCCACAGGATGGGGTTCATTTTCCAGGTGGAGGAAAATGAAAGGGCTGTATGAAGAGCATAAAAACACCGGTCATTCTTGCGGTGATTGCTGTTATTTCAGTTATCCTGTTCATACCTTTTCTGGGGTATGTGGACCTCTTTGACTGGGATGAAGCCAATTTTGCCGAAGCTGCCAGGGAAATGATCGTTACCGGCGACTACCTTACGGTACAGATCGACTTTGAACCCTTTTGGGAGAAACCGCCATTGTTTATATGGCTGCAGGCAGTATCCATGAATGTTTTCGGTGTAAATGAATTCGCTGCGAGGTTTCCCAATGCCGTTTGCGGGGTAGTTACTTTGTGGGCGCTTTTTTTAGCCGGAAGAAAAATCGCAGGCAACCGGCCGGGCATCCTCTGGGCTTTTGTTTATGCTGCTTCCATCCTGCCGCAATTTTATTTCAGATCAGGAATTATCGACCCGTGGTTTAACCTTTTTATCTTCCTGGGAGTGTATTTTATTGCCGGGGCTTCCAATACGGAGTTCCCAAAATGGTGGCATTTTACCCTTGCCGGTACCTTCATCGGGCTTGCGGTGATGACCAAAGGACCTGCCGGATTGCTGATTTTCGGTTTGGTGTACCTGGTATGGCTGATTATTGGCCGGTTCAGGAAATTACCCTCTTTTAGAAATTTGCTTTTACTGCTTTCATCTGTGATATGTGTCGGGAGTATCTGGTTTATTGCAGAGATAATCAGCGGCAGGTTTGAGATCATCATGGGTTTTTTTGACTACCATATCCGGCTTTTATCTACACAGGATGCCGGACACGGCGGCCCGTTTTATTACCATTTTGTGGTTGTGCTGCTGGGTTGCTTCCCTGCATCTTTCTTTATATTTCCAAATTTGAGAAGCCATCTCAAAGACAAGGGCGCTGCAGGCAGTTTCGGACTCTGGATGATCCTTCTTCTGGCAGTCGTCCTCGTATTATTCTCTTTGGTAAAAACAAAGATCATCCACTATTCTTCACTGGCATATTTCCCGGTAACCTTT
>JAFGME010000006.1 GCA_016927695.1 Bacteroidales bacterium | reverse complement strand
GGGATGCGCATTGTTCCTGTGGGCAAGGATGCCCTTTTCAGGATCATAATCACCGGGTTGGAGAACATGAGGAGTGGGCGTACCCATCAACCCTCCGTATTGGCTCCACAGGGTGCCACCGTCAAAATAATCGGATTCATGGCCAACCAGGGCATCATCATACCCGTGTAAATCCTCCTTTTCTCCCTCCTTGTTGATGTTTTTTTCACCGTCCCACTGATTCCAGTGATGCATGATAAAATTCGGATTGGAAACATGCCAGCCCACATCACTGGCAATGTGCAAATCATGAATTTCTCCGCCGGGAGTAACTTCAAACAGGATTATTTCAGCCATCCTCGGCCCTCCAAACCGCCATTCAAGAAAATTTTCCCTGACGGATGGAGGTAATTCGGATTGCGGGGCAGATGGCATTTCTATATCGGTGTACCATACATGATCCGGATTCATCCTTGCCGGCACTTCATCCCGGGAAGCTTTATGCCAGGTTGTTTCGATCAGCCGGGAACCGGCTATAACAGCTTCTCCCTTACCCCATGCCGGATCGCTGGTGAGACGGATGGGACTGTTTTCCCGGCCGGAAGCATCGGCTACCAGCAAACCTTCTCCATCTTCAGGATGCAGGCGGTAGGTGACGCCCCGCTTGAAAACACAGGACAGGATCCCCGATGCCTCTGCAGCATTTCCGGAAGCCCGCGTATCCCATGGATGATGTTTCCAGGGGGTATCCTTTGTTAATCCGTCATTCGCATCGCTTCCGTTTTCATAATCAATGTAACGCACCTCTTCCCCCTTCCCTGCCAAATATTCAAAAGGTTCTGGCTGCCATTGAAGGTCACCCGTGGCAAACACTTTAGAATAGGAATTTTGCCAGTGATAATCCTGGGCTTTAACCCTGAGTGAACAGGGAAGGAGTAAAGCGATGAAAAACAATGGTTTTACTTTTTTAAAAATGGTCATAAATGTTTATTTTTTAGTATGTACAAGCACATCCTCTTCAAAAAAAGAGCACTAAAGATAAAAATATTCTGTATAATCATCACTTCCTGCCTTTCCATTCATTCCCTCATACCATTCCAGTATTTATGCCAGGCATTTCCGCGGGCAGGCCTGTGGTATAGTTCGACATCCTGGTAAAAAAGAGGAATTTATTTTCCCACACCAGGGAGATATTTGAGCAGTAATTCCTTGCTTTTGGCAATATTTTCCCGGCCGGCAGACTCAATTCCGTACCACCCCCTGAATCCGTAATCATAGGTATAGCGAATCATCTTTTCATTCAGCTCTTCCGTTGGCTGATTGCGGAATGACATGCCTGCTGCATAGGGGAGTGTCTTTTTCAGGTATTCAAAATTATCCACCTCCCTGCCGGGGGCTCTCCAGTCGGGAAGGGTTCCAAAATACCTGTTATTCACCTCCTTCATGAGCGAAACCATCCAGTCGGCATCGTCAGAAACGCCTCCGTGGTTTTCAATAAGGACACTGATATTTGCCGGAACTGCATATTCAAGCATCATATGGTAGGTTTCCGCTGCCCATTTTAAAGCTTCCGTTTTGGAGATATTATCCGTTCCCCGGCAATTCGTGCGAATTGCATGGCAACCCAGGTACTGAGCAATGTCAATCCATTTCCTGTGATTGATAACGGTCTGCTTTCTCTCTTCCTCTGACGGAGTGCAGGTTTCGCCCTCACTGTCAACCATAATCAGCACCATTTTTACACCCTCTGCTTCGGCATTTCTCTTCAGTTGGTTCAAATAGTTCAGGGTAGGCACTTCAAACAGTGTATTTACAAACTCAATACCATTTAATCCAAAATCCTTCCGGGCGACTTTCGGAAAATCCAGCGTTTTCCATTTGCCCTCACGAATTTCATCCACCAGTGCCCATTGGGCAAGGGAAATATCATTTTTGCCGACGCGTATGGGATCGGCCTGGGCTGATTGCATGTTCAGCAGCGAGGGAGCCACAAGACTACCGGCTCCCAATGCAAGCGATTTTTCAATAAAACCGCGACGTGTTACCTCTTTCATGTGAATTCTTTTTACTATTCGTTGATTATCTCATTATGCAATTTATTCAGTTACCCGGATCAGTGGTCATCAAAACAGGGATCGTATCCTGTTCCTGCGATTAAATTTCCCAGCCTGGCCGGTACTCCGACCGGTAAAGGTATTTATTCGCATCCGGAATATTGGTTATTTTCATTTGGGTATGGTCATACGTAATTTTCCGTCCGGTGCGCAGGGCCACGGCCGCCAGATGGGCGGTCTCAATGACCGGTCCGGATGAGAGAATACTGCCGGGCGACTGCTTCTTATTCAGGATGGCATCGATCCAGGCTTCTGTAGCATCCATCCGCTGTTCCTCATCCGGAGGTAATGTTTTTGCTCCTGTAACCTCCTTCATTCGTGCTTCCGGAATGATAACCGGATTTTCACACCGGAAACCTCCCACAATTTTTCCCTTATCCCCAACAAACATCATTCCCTCGCTTTCCAACTCCTTGTTATCTGCCTCTATTTCCGGAGGTGCCGGAGGACGCATGCCCCCGTCGTACCAGAAAAGATCGAACGGTCCTGTTTTACCGGATGATTCAAATTTCCAGCGGATTATGGAAGAGAGCGGAAAAGCCACATCATTTACCACAGCTTTCATTTCATCCTGCCCTCCAATGGTCCGTGTTGTGGTTCCCATCGTATCCACCGAATAGGGAGGTTTATCTATTCCGAAGGTGGTGAACAGGGGCCACAGGCTGTAAATGCCCATATCGGCGATGCTGCCGGCACCAAAATCATACCATCCCCGGTATAACGTATGGGTGTAATGCGGATGATAGGGCCGGTCGGGCCATGCCCCAAGCCACAAGTCCCAGTCAAAACCCTTTGGAACCTCAGGCCTTTCGGCAAAATAACCCTGCCATTGCTGCCATACGGGCCGGAACGACCAGTTGTGAATTTCCCTTAATGTCCCGATCACTCCGTCAGCAATCCATTTTTTCACGGTTTCATAATTGTAGTGGATGTCACTCCATGCCAGCATGTGGGTGGTCAGGTCAGGCTTTTCCCTGGCAGCACTGATAACCGCCCTGGTCTCATGGACCCGGTTGCCCAGAGGTTTATGCATGATCACATGCTTGTTCTTATTCAGTGCACCCAGGATCAGGGGTGGATAAGCATGGTCAGGAACAATGATCTTAACCGCATCAATTCCATCCTCCTTTTCCAGCATCTCACGAAAATCCGGATAGGCTGTGCAGCCCGAATAATTTTTCTGATTACGTACACGGGCATAGTATTTATTGATAAAATCCTGTCCGCAGTCACGCCCCGCCGTTACGTTCACATCTCCACCCCATGTGGATTCCCCGATCATTTCACGGATCTGGTTCTTCAGTCCGCTTCCGGGTCCCCATTGGTGATAACCGACAGGATGCTTATTCGGATCGCACACGGATACCACCTGAACCCGTTCATTGGGTATCAAACGGATCAGTTCACCCAATTGCTGCATTCCAGCCCCGATAAGGGCCAGATTAATTTTGTCACTGGGAGGTACATACCCCACTCCGCCAAGTACATGTCTCGGAATTACAGTAACAGCAAGAGCTGAACCTGTATACCCCAGAAAATCACGACGATTCATTTTTTTCATGCCGGTTTGATTTATAAATTTTGTGATAAAATTAACAGATTCCCGTTAATATCTGAAGAATACACTAATTTTTCATCCTATCGAAAGTGATTTTTAAGCCTTGCATTCCTAAAAAGAAAATTAATCGTTATCATTGCAAAAAAAAGAAGGAATCGACCATGACAAATCATGCCACAAATAAGCATGATTAAAATTTCGGGAGTTCCGTCTTCTACCATAGAAAATAATTAATTTTATTCAGATGAACTACATTTGGAAACATCACGGACATCATAACAGAACCTGATATTGGTGGGTCATTATCGTTATATCGTATGATAGGAACAGAACAGGAGGCTTGCCAATAAGGCAGGCCTTTTTTATGGAACGAGCATGTTTTTATGAACACAAAAGGGTATGAATAAACTTAAAATTGCCATTCAGACGAAAGGCCGGTTGAATGAAGAATCGATGAAACTGATCCTGGAATCCGGAATAGATTTGCCGGTGGGCAGGCGCAAACTGCTATCAGAAGCGGAGAATTTTCCCATTGAAGTATTGTTCCTGCGCGACGATGATATTCCCCAGACAGTGGCGGATGGTGTGGCTGATGCCGGCATCGTGGGGGAAAACGAAGTATTGGAGAAACAAATGGATGTAATCATTTCCAAGCGATTGGGTTTTAGCAGGTGCAGATTATCGCTGGCAATTCCAAAAAACACGGAATATACGGGACCGGAATTTTTTAACGGGAAAAAAATAGCCACCTCCTACCCCGGAATTCTCCGGACTTTTTTGGATCAGCAGCAGATCAAAGCAGATATACACATCATTAGCGGATCAGTTGAAATTGCCCCGGGAATTGGGCTTGCCGACGCTATTTTCGACATTGTCAGCTCTGGTT
>JAFGME010000048.1 GCA_016927695.1 Bacteroidales bacterium | reverse complement strand
GACAGCGGTTCGACCTGCCGGTAATGATACAGGTTCCCGTTTAGCGTCCCGATGATCAGGTCAAGCAGCCCGTCATTATCCAGGTCAACAATAGCGGGAACGGGGTTGCTGCCAACATCAACGGCATTGAAATTATAGCTGATCAGATCCAAAGAAAAGGGAAGTTGGAAGGCAATACATGAAGCATTTTTCCCCACTCCTTTTAAAACAATGACTAATTCGCTTTCATTCGGGTCATTGGAAAAAACAGTCAGTTCATTTTGGTAAGACAGATAATCCTGCGGTTTGAGTTTTACTTCAACGGTGACAAATCCGGCCGGCAGAATGGCAGCAGTAGACGGGTTTACACTAAAATCGGGGTGGTCGGCCACAATATCATAAACAAAGAGGGTATCATTACCGGTATTGTGAATATAAAAAGCCAATATTGCCGAATCGCCCGGAACCACATTGCCAAAATTCAATACAGCGTGTGATATGGATATTTCGGGAGAGGATTTTTTCCCGATGATGAATTGACTGAAACCCTCAATGCCTTCAAAAATCAGGAAGTCATCACCGGAATTAACCGAATCCGCCGTAGAGAGTAAAATCCAGTCTTCATCCGAGGTGGAAGACCTGCTATACAGCCGGAAATGTTGCGGATTGGCTTCCTCGCCGGGCAGGATGTCTTCATTCAGCGAAAACTTTACATCCGCATTGAATGTGCCGCTACCGTACCGGTGTACTGCCCAATACTGCATCGAAAACACGGCATCCGCATCCTCAGGAAGGATGTTGGGAATGGTATCAATCCTTGCGGCTGTGACAGGGGCTGCATTTTGGAGGTTGTAGTAAACCGAGAGACCGGTTCCTGAAAAATCAACGGTTCCATTAGATTCGATCTGAGAATCCGAGGCGCCTCCGCCGAATGGAATGGTTGAAGCTACCCAGCCGGAATCATCCATGTTGATCAGGCTGCCCATGGGGCCTCCGGTGAAGTTACGAGCCTCATTTCCATTTTCTTCATTGAACTGCCAGTAGCCAGACAGGCCATTCACCGTTCCGGTGAAATTCAGGTTCATGTTTTCGCGGATTTGAAGGGAGTCAAGGGCATAATCCCACATTCTTACTTCATCAATTTTACCGGCAAAATAGCTGTCTTCCCACCTTCCCAGCCATAAATCATGTGATCCTGTATTGAGCGCTACCGCTTTGGAGGCCACCAGGGCGCCATCATAATAAAGCCTTGCCGTTGAGCCGTCGTAGGTCATACAGTAGTGATGCCAATTGTTTTTACTGTGGGGAAGTATTACCGTGAGGTCATTGCCCCAGAAATTCATTTTCCATTCATTGTCTGCATTAGTCGTCCGAAGAGAGAAATCCATACCATTTGACCCGGTCTGGCCTGCCTGGAATATGCCTCCGTTATTGAAGCTGTTGGTGAATGCCCATGCCTCGATGGTACGGGGGTTGCTCCCTGTTACCTGTATATCATCCGGGATATCGACATAATCGTTAATGCCATCGTAATACAGGGCATTCCCCGGAAAGTTATCAGGTTCCACACCTGCCCCGGTAAGGGCAATCACAACTTCCTGCTGGTACGGAGCATTAGAATATATTGTAAGCTCAGAATCTACATTGCCGGCATTTGAGGCTTCCAACTCCACTTCAATGGTTTGGGTATTTCCCGGCAGGATGGTGCAATTGGTTGGATTGGCCGAATAAGAAGTGTTTCCGGCTACAATATCACTTATTATCAATGTGTTAAGACCGATATTGGTAATTTCAAGGATCATTGTTTTGGAACTCCCTGCTATAACATCCCCGAAATCCATTGAAGAGGGGGCAACAGAAATAATAGGGATGTTGGTTTTCGTGACTGTAAACTGCCCTGTCATGGTAACATTGTTAAAGGTTACCTGGTTTGTGACAGCATTTACAGCATTTGCAGAACAGACGAATGCCCAGTTGGTATCGGCAGTGCTTCCGCGGGTCCATAAGCCGAGATCGGAAGGGTTAACCTGATCTTCGGGTGTTAAATCCTCACTGAGTGTGAAAGTCATATCCGCATCATAGCTTCCTGTACCATAACGGTTCACAACCCAGTATTGTGAATTGAAAGGGTAAAAAGGCCCGGTTGGATTGATATTGGGAACCGTATCAATCCTCGTTGCTGTTATGGATGCCCCGGTTTGGGAGTTAAAGTCCATCAACAGGCCGGTCCCTGTAAAATCAACCAGTCCGGGTGTTTCCGTTTCAGTAGCAGAAACACCGCCCCCGAAGGGAATGGTGGAAATAACCCAGTCGGAGTTATCCATATTGGTAAGGGCGCCAGTGGATTTCCCAAGGATATTGTATGCTTTATTCCCGCTTCCTTCATTGAACTGCCAGTATCCTACAAGGCCGGGTTCCGAACCGGTGAGGTTCAGGTGCATTCTTTCGCGTATTTCAGTGGAATCAAGGGCAAAGTCCCACATGCATGCCTCATCAATTTTGCCATTGAAATAATAGCTTGACCATTTGCCGAACAAAATATCGTTCCGGCCTGTACTAAGATTAACGGCAAGTGATGCCATGAGTTTGCCGTCATAGTATAATCTGGCAACAGTTCCGTCGTATGTGAGGCAGTAATGATGCCAGGAATTTTTGCTTTCAGGGAGAAAGACAGCCTGGACAATGCCGCCGAATTGCATTCTCCATGTGTTTTCGGTGTTTGTTGTTTGAAGTGAAAAATCTTTTAAATAAATTCCTGCCTGCCCTGCCTGGAAAATACAACCGAAGTCGAACTCCCTGGTATACGCCCAGGCTTCAATGGATCTTGGATTATTTCCTGTTACCTGGACTTCGTTGCCACAATTCACAAAATCGTTATAACTATCGAAATCAAGCGTTTTGCCCGGGTAGCTGTTGGCTTCAACCCCTGAACCGGTCAGAGTAATGTAAGCCGTATCCATGAGTATTGCCGTATGCACCAGTCGTCCGGTGTAATCCATCAGGGTATCCGGGGAAAACCGGACATAAACCGTATCGAAAACGCATCCGTCAACAGGAGGGATGCTCAGGCTTTGGGAGAACCCGCCGCTCTCAGAAAGGGAAATCCCGAAACGGCTGTCATCGCATAATATCTCCAGATTGTTGTGGAGGAATTCTGCTTTGAGGTAATAAGGCATTACATCGCTTTTTCCGGGAATGATATTTCCTAGCACCAGTGTATCAATGGCCTTTTGTTCAAAGAAATAGAGTTTCCCATCGGCCGCCCCTTCCAGTAAGTCGATCATGCCGTCATCATCCAGATCGGCAAAACCCGGCGATGAATCCCAGCCTGCGTCAAATGAATTCAGGTTATCCGATATATAATAGAATGAAGTGGAATAGATGGTTTGTTGCCTGTAATGATTAAGATTGCCATATGATTCGCCGACGACCATATCCAAAAAGCCGTCACCCTCCAGGTCGGTGATGTGGGGAATAGAATAGGTGTCAATATCAATGGAGTTAAAATTCCCTGTAACCAGTGAGAAATTCAGCGAGTACTGACTAATTTGTTCATAATGGTTCAGATTCCCATCCTGTTCACCAATGATTAAATCCCAAAGCCCGTCTCCATCCAGGTCGGTAAGCGCCGGGGCAGAATAGGAACCCACATCAATGGAATTAAAATTGACGGTTTC
>JAFGME010000047.1 GCA_016927695.1 Bacteroidales bacterium | reverse complement strand
TACATCTGGCAGGCCAAATTCATCAAGAACAATGTCAAGTCACCCGGTTTTCATTTATCGCTTTCCAATGGAGCTTATATTGAAAGCTCAGCAATTAATGCCGAAAATCAGGATTGTACATTCCAGGGGGACAATACCTCCTATCTGAAAACTTCCTCTTTTCTGGCAAATGACATTGACCTGGCGGGCGGGCTCCAGATCTTTGGTACCTGTTACTTATATGCAAATATTATCTCAAGTGCCACATTAAAAAATTACTCAAACAATGAGTACACATGCTATGTTTCGGGAAGCTTTGTAAACAATGGTGCTGTTACCAATAATAATTACGGTTTCAACATTTACATCAGTGGCGATGTTACCAACAATGGTACTTGGACCAACAACAAAACCTACCTCAACGGCGCCCAGGACCAGACCCTGAACTTCATAAAACCCTTTGGAGGAAGTTATTTAATAAATTCAGAAGCCGCCGGCAAGATTATCCTTGCAAGCAATATGTTCCTGAACAATACAAGGATGGAAATGGCCAATGACACCATTGTCACTGATGTTTGTGACACGGTGAGTCTTAATAATGGCTACATCTGGCAGGTTGTCTTTATTAAAAACAGTACCAAAGCCAATGGCCTGGTATTTCAGTTAAGCAACGGAGCATATTCGCAGGATCTTACCATGAAAACTGAAAACCAAACCTGTTATTTTGAAATGGGTAACACAACCTACCTGAGAAACAGTTCGTTCATAGCTGATCTTATCCATTTCTACGGAATTGTGTCAATCTACTACAACTGTTACTTCACTTCGGATATAATTTCCTTCGCCACGGTACAAAATTACAACAACAACAATTACAATTGCTACGTATCAGGATTTTACAAAAACATGGGAAGGGTTATAAATAGCGGATATCAATTATACATGCATATAGCCGGTGATATAGTGAATGACAGCACATGGACCAACCAGATAACCTATCTGACGGGGGATGTTGATCAGACAATAACAATGAGCCAACCATTCGGTAGCGCTCAACTAATAAACTCAAATACAGGTGGGATGTTAATAGCAGGATCGGATCTCGAATTCAACAACACACAGATCAGCCTAAGCAACGATACAATTCTGCTTACAAACTGCAAATCGCTGAAGCTTACAGGAGGTTATATGCAAAACGGCGTTCTGATCAAAGAACCAGGAAAAATCAAAACAATGAGCTTTTATCTTGACAACAATGCATATTTATTGTATTGCCCTGTCAAAACACCCGGTTTCACAGACTATTTCTTCCTCGACAATGGAGCGAGGCTTGATAAAAGCAATATCCAGGCCGGCTGGATCGTCTTATCCGGGACTGTACAAATTATTGGCAATCCGATGATTATGGAAGGAGAAGTACTTCTGAGTGGCAACCTTAAAACGTATCCAAACAACCATTATTCCCTTCAGGTAAACGGGAACTTTGTCAATAATGGTAATATAACTAATAACAACTATCAATTCTACCTTTACATCACCGGCGATGTGCTGAACAACGGAAACTGGTCAAACCAGTGGACCCAGCTGAATGGTTCGGAAGACCAGCATGTGGGCCTGGTAAACGGAGCGCCTATCAATGGGCAAATGAGATTCCTTTCGGATGTGGGAACATCGTTCAACTGGCAATTCGAGGGTAGTACCCTGGTTGGAAATCCGGATTTCAGCGGAGCCAATTCCTCCCTGCTTCAGTTCCAGGTTCCCGTTTCCGTGACATATACAGGAACCTTTTATTGCCAGACAAACCAGGGACCATCAAGAAATATCATTGTCGCCGATGCGGATCCTATATTGTTCATTTCACTGAAAGCACTGCTTGAGGGGCCATTCAATGGAACTCTTATGAACACTACCCTCAATTCAGGAGGGGAGATTCCTCTCTCACAACCTTACAATACGGCACCCTGGAATTATGCAGGCACGGAAACAGTGGCTGCCCTTCCCGGTCCGGATGCAGTGGACTGGGTGCTGATAGAACTCCGGGATGCAACAGATGCAACCTCGGCAACTTCAGCAACCATTGTTGCGAGACAGGCCGCCTTTATCACCTCAAACGGGGATATTATAAGCTTTGACGGCAACAATTACCTTGAATTTGTGCACAGCATAAACAACTCCTTATTTGTAGTCTTATGGCACAGGAACCATGTGGGGATAATGTCATCATACTCACTGGTCCCACTGACGGGAGTCTATTCCTATGATTTCACATCTGATGCTGGTCAGGTTTACGGAGGGTCACAGGGTCACAAGGAAATAGCTGCGGGGGTTTGGGGAATGATTGGGGGTGATGGCAACGCCGACGGGCAGGTAAACAACAGCGATAAAAACGATGTCTGGATCATCCAGGCCGGGCTCAACGGATACAGGTCCGGAGACTTCAACCTTGATACTCAGGTCAATAACAGTGATAAAAACGACATTTGGGTTCCCAATACCGGTTTGGGCAGCCAGGTGCCCTGATTTATAAATGACAGAATCTTAGATTGTGCAGTGATAATGTATGGTTATCTCAATAGCAGGATAGATTAATGGTTCATCAAATATCGTAACCTTCAAATTATCCTTGTTACCATTGTGGTTCGGACACTTACCAAACTAACATAAGTGTACACAAGAACTACACAATGTTATCAACTTTTGAGTAGCCTCATTTCTTTTACAGGCTTTCCGCCTTCCAGCGGTTGTCTTCCGGAAATATATCCATCACATGAGGATCACCGATAATGACCTCCCCGATCTGCACATTCCCCGGAAGTTTTATCCTGAACTGTTCCGGATTGTCTTTCCAAACTTCAGCGGTAAATCTGTAAACCTCCTTTTTGCCGTCGGCACCGGTGATTTCTGCGATTACCGGAACGGGAAGTTTCCCCTTATTGTTGACAGTTATGAAAGTCTCCCCTGCCTTGCTGTCAAAGCCAACTTCGCCGGGAGCCAGGTCGGGGTAACCCAGTTGCATATACCAGGCATTCCAGTACCAGCCGAGGTCTTCTCCTGCAATTTCGTTCATGGTATTGAAGAAATCCCATGGCGTGGGGTGCTTGCCTTTCCATCTCTCAAAATACTCCCTGAAAGGCTTTTCAATCCCTTTTTCTTCGAGCATCTCTAACAGAAAAACATTGGCAGCCACGGCCTTGGCATAGCTGTGATGGAAATTGAAGCGGGTATCAATGGAAGAGGAAGCGGTCAGCAAAGGAACATCATAGATTGTTCCGGCGTATCCAGTGTACATTTGCGTGGTATTGAGCCTTTCAAAGTTCTCCCTCTTATTGCCATAGAGTTCCGTGAACTTTTCTCCCATAAGCTTTATCATTCCTTCATCCATCCAGGCAAAAAGCCTTTCATTGCTGAGGATGAAGAAAGGGATGTAGTTATGGGCTATCTCATGGGCCACTATCTCGGCAAGATATTCTTCATGCTCTGAGTCGCAGTCGTTGGCGATCATCGGCCATTCCATGGCGGCATGTTCCTGACCGTTAAAGGATACATGTTTGTTGTATGGAAAAGGAATTCCCGGAAATTCTTCTGAGAAATACTCAATACAGCGTGAAGCCCATTCGATGGCTTTTTTAAATCCTGTTGCCGTGGGCGGATAGGCTGTGTTCACCCATGTTCTGCGCCCGGAAGATTTGTCAACAACAACGCTTTTTGCATCCCAAAGATAGTAGCTGCTTACAGCCCAGGCAAAGTCCGGAACTTTTTCAGCCTTAAAATGCCAGGTGTTATCTCCGGAGTGCCGCAAAATATTTCCCGACTCATAATCCTCTGCACTTAAAACTTTTATAACCTCGTCCGATTTCTGAGACCTGTCAATCCTTTCCTGCACCCATTCGGCGAAAATGTCTTTGCTGTTGACCAGGTCACCGGTGGCCCAGACGATGTAATCTGAAGGCAGAGTGAGCTCCACATCATAATCTGCCAGGTCGTTATATGCCTCCTGTAGCCCGGTGTATTGCTCGTTGTCCCATCCGTTGATGTCGTCATACACTGCAATCTGCGGGAACCAGTAACCCATGAAAAAGGAGGAATCGGTGTAGGCGCCCGTCCTGATATAAAAATCGGTGACTTTATAATTCCATTTGATGGAAATTTCAGTCATGCTTCCGGGAGGGAGGGCCATTTCCCTGCCAAGGATAACATACATATTCGTACCGTACTCCCTCACCTGTCGCCGGTTATCCATTTCCAACCCGTTCCCGTCTATGGCAAGCTCCTGCACAACAACACCATCATTTGGCAAATCCGGTGCGATCTGGTAATCCCTGGCCGCACCATCCTTGTACAAATTCTGAAGAAGCTTAATCACAAGATACCTCAATGAATCCGGGCTGTTGTTGTAATAATTGATGGTTTCCGACCCCGAAAGCAGCCTCGACTGAGGATCGAGCGATGCCTGGATTTTATATTCAGCACGGTTCTGCCAGTGACTGTCACCTGGAAGTCCTTTTTCGGTGCGTGTCTGATTTTTAATCGCATTTTTTATACATGGAGGTGTATAAATGTCATTGTATTGGCCGAATGAGGCTGTGGTCAGGGTTATTGAAACCAGAAAGCATGTTATTGAATTCTTCATTTTGAAAGATTTTTTTCTAATGATATTTTACAAAAAGCAAGGGATGTGCCATCCGGCATAATGTATTATATATCAACGATATAAGGGCAATGAAAACAGGATATTTATGAACGGTATCGTACATTCCCGGGTCGGATACCGGACACACGGCAGATATTTTCAACTGTATTCCTCTTTAAATAAACACCAAAAAATGGAGAGAACCAGGGACCCGGATAGAGGTTCAGGGAGCAGGATCGCCGGCAGTTGACAAAAAAAATATGTCAGTCACCCTCATCCTTTATACTATCGGTTGAGGCTAAAAGCTTACTTTTCCCTTTCTGTCGGCTCGTGTGCCAGCGTTTTTAATTTTTTAAGTGTCGGTAAAACCGCCCTTTGGCGGACAATTTTTCCCGGAGGGTTGGCTTCGCACTCTTTGACCTCCCGAAAGCTTCATTATTCAATTTAAATCAATATCTTTGCCCTTGGTGTATGGTAAAGCCGGGGAAGGGAAACAAAAATCAATGTTATGAGAGATCCGAAAGAGTTCCATTTTAAGCTGCCGGCGGAGGGGAGGCCGGTGGATGCGGTAATACCGGAGCAATGGTACCCGGGGGTGAGGGATTGCTGGAATAAGTGTTCGACGAAGAGGATATACCATCCCATTGAGGGGATCAGGGCGGTAGTGATCCATGCCACGGCGGGGCAAAGCTCTGCGGGGGCGGTGAGCGTGATGAAGGCGGGCAAGGCAGGGTTCCACTGGCTGGTGCCGGATGAGGACGAACCGCAGCATGGAAAGTTGGTATGGGCCTGTGTGCCTGAAACTCTGGCCGCCTGGCACGTACGCAACGACAAAAGCCACCCTGATGTGAACGATGGCAAAAACAAGGTGAACCACTGGTCATTGGGTATTGAAATAGTGAACCGGCAGAGCGTCAACGATCCTTTCTCGGACTGGCAGGTACGGATCACCGCTCAGATAATCAGGTATTGCTGGGCCAAGTACCCGAATCTTACCGACATCGTGAGCCACGCGAAGCTCGACCCCCTGCGGCGTACCGACCCCGGCGCCGGGTTTCCCTGGGAGTGGTTCAAAGAGCTGATTTTGCAACCCGCAAACATCCCGGAAGATATAATAAACACTCCTGTTGCCGGTATGCCGGATGATCTGGATGAGGATATTTGAAATTTAATATTTTTCCGGGTTCAATCAATAATATAACTGAAATAAATATTGAGCCCAATAGATTTTTTAATACCTGCAATGAAGAATATGAAAGATTTAAAGAATACACAGGAATTACCATGACTGATTCACTGGGCTGTGAGAAGTTTGTGAGAAACCGGTGCCGGGAAATTTGTCATTGAATTGGGGTGGTTCAGTTTAATAAGGGAACGTCAGCGTCAGTTTTCCGGCAAAGTTATCTCCGGCATGGCTGAAAGAATATGGCCCTAACCGGTAGAAAACACCCAGGCCTAATGCGTAAATTTTGAGATTAAGCAGGTTGTTCACAAGCAGTCCTGCTTCATAATATCCCTTTTCAAGGGTGTTGAATTCCATGCCGGCATGACTGTTTCTGTATTTCAGATCCCCGATGCCCGCGTTGAAGGCAACGGCAAATTCCGGCTCAAACTTTTCTCCGCGGAAAAGCAGCTTCCTGAAATTATGGGTAAAGAAGAGGGCAATGTGCCTGTTTGAAACAAATTCGTTCATACGCATGGTGGCAAAACTTTCCGGGGCAAAAATTGTGAAAGGCCTGAACGATGCCCTGCCATGATATAGCTCCGTTGAGGGGATGTCAGCATCAATATATCCTCCCCACAGTGATAATGAAGTCTTGCCAAAGTATTTATGGTTAAACGATTTACTTACCTGCACGTCATATCTGTTAAAGTCGAAGTCCCCGTTGAGGAAGCTTTTCATCCCCCTTGAGTATTTGAAAAATACAATCGGGTAATCGGTTCCGAGCGATATTTTTTTCCGGGTATTCTGAATGAATTTTTCTTTGTAGGCAAAACGAAAACCGAGGCTTGCAATGGAAAGGTCGAAACGGTCGAAGTAGATGTTCAGTCCGTCAGAGGTCACAACGTACCTGTATTCAGCAGTGGCAGTTTTATGTGCAATGGAAAGGCCTGCATACACCTTAAAGTAATCCAGGGTGCGGAAGGAAAGGGTTCCCGTATATCGTTCCGTTTTATCCATCCTCCTGATGAGAAATTCCCTGAAATACTCAGGATTGAGAAGGTTGCCGGGTTGGGTGAAGAAGTGGGTGCCACCCGTTTCTTCCACATCGCTGGAAGCCGAAACACCCAATTCAAGTTCCGGTTTTTTCCAGGCAATCACCTTAAACTCTCCCCCGTATTTGCCGGTTTTGTCTTTAAACCCATACCTGAAATAACCTCCGGTGGTGATCCTGCGCGACAGTTTTTCGTTGGTGTAGATTCCGATTCCGGGGGCCAGACCCTCAAAATCGTTGTATGTCAGAAAACGGTGGAGGTCCAAATCGAGCTTACCCCAGGGGATCTTTCCCGTGACCATGCTTTCGAAGGTATGGGCCATCCGGTCAAAATTGGCCTCTTTCCCGATACTGTCGATGATATGGTAGGTGTTCCTTTCCTTACGGTCAAGGGTGTCAATCCGGTAGCGGTTCCAGAGTTCCTCATCGAAGGTGTTGGCATTGGGATCAACATCCACTTCCACATGCCCGAAGTCACCTCTTTTGAAATCAGGATCAAAATTGATATCACGTATGTAACTCTTTCCTATGCCGAAAGTAATGCTTCTGCCGGCCTCCCCTCCACCCAGGCTGACAGCCATGGATGAATCACTGATGGCAATGTTGTTCAGTATCACTTCAGTAGTGAGCTGCACCGGGAACCAATGCCGGTCATTGATCCATTCGTACATCTGCCTGAAACGCATCCCGATGCCCCCTTCGTTCCTTGCCGACTCGGCGGTAACATTTTGTATGGCCCATTGATTCGTATTTATGGCCACAACGCCCTTCAGCCCGTCAAAACGGGTGTTCAGCCCGGGCCGGAAGGAGATGATAAAAGTGGTGTCGCAGAGGCCCGAATAAAGGGTGTCCTGCAGAAGGAAGAAATACTTTTTTGTGCTTCCCCTGCTGATGGGATTGATGTAGTTTTTATCAGTGATGGTGATGATCTCATCATAAAAAGAAGCTTTCTGCATCTGTGAAAGGAGGAAAACAAAGCTGGGGTCTTTGAAACCCGATATCCTGTTGGCGATGACCTTTTCCAGGTTTTTGTCGGGGGCCTCAAATTTCCTTTCCGACACGGTTTCCATGAGGAAAAAATGCTGGTCTTCAAGAAATTTTTTAAGACCTCCCGTAGTGTCTGAAGCAATCGAGTCCAAATCGGGCAGGGAATCAGGCTCCAGGGTGAAGATCATTTTGTCATAAGAAATATAGGAGAAAGCCTCCATTTTTTGGGGATTGTTGACATCCCTGTTCGCAATGGCATTGCTGATGATGCGATGGGCCGGGTTTTCTTCAGGAAAAACAACGTATTCAGGCAGCAATACCTCCGTTTCGCGCATCAAAACCTTTATGTTGCTATCATGCGGTTTGGGAAACACCGTTTGTTTTTCATATCCGACATAGCTGAATGTAAGAGAGTCAATGGATTGTGATGAGGCCAGGGAGAACCTGCCGTCCATATCGGTGGTGCCGCCCCGGTTGCTGTTGTTTATCACGATGTTCACGAACGGCAGTGGATCGCGGCCGTCCATACCGAACACCCTGCCTGAAACCCTGTGATCCTGGGCAGTAAGGGCATTTGATAAAAAAATGATAAGCAGTAAGATAACAATCCGCATCTTGTTTCTGATTGGTAACGCAAAAGTATTGTTTTTCTATAAAAAGAGCTGTCAGAAACCCCTTTTACCGGTTTTTTGACGATGAAACGGGTTAGTTTGTTACTCAGGCAATGAGAATTATGAGAAAGATTATCTATTTTTGGCCGTGCAAAACAAAACAATTGAAAGAAGACGTCAGCAAGTATTTTACCCGGCAATTAAGGGCTTTTGAGCGCAACTTCAGGAAGTCACAGAAGGGCTTTGACATGAATGCTATCCACCAGATGCGGCTAAGTGTGAAAAGGACAAAGGCCCTTTTCCAGTTCCTGGAAGCGGTGGATGCCGGCTATTTCAACGCCAAAGAGGAGTTCAGGGCCATGAAAAACCTGTTCAGACTTTCGGGAATGATCAGAGACGTACAGGTACAACAGGAGCTTTTAACAAAAACTGAAACCATCCTGCGGCTTTCTTTTCCTGGTTACCTGAAATACCTTCGTGACAAAGAGGAAGAATCCATCAGTCATTTCAACAGTAACCTGGTCGATATGGCCAATTCCGGAACTGTTCTGAACAGTGAGAAGATTAACTCCGCCATCGCCAGACTGTCAGATGAAAAAAAGCTTCATGTGAAAACCATCAGGCTCCTCAACGGAAAGATCAGCGAGATCGATGCCCTGAGAAAAGATCTGTCGAGAGATGAAAATGTGCATAAAATAAGGATTATCCTGAAACAAATCCATTATATTTTTGATTTTTCAAAACAAGGATTCAATTATAAAATTTTCCTGAAAATGCCAGTAACAAGGCTTAAACAAATCGAAACGGTTTTCGGAAAATGGCACGATTACGTCAATGCGGTGGCTTTTATCAGGGACTACATGGAGCAGGCGGGACAGGAGGAAGCTGCAGCCTGCCGGCCACTGCTGGATAAATTTGAGATGGAAAAAGAATCTTTGTTTGAACAGATTAAAAGGATCCTGGCTGTTGAACTCCTGTTTCACTGGGTGCTTGAGATGTAGAATGGCTTTTGAGCTGAGGTTTTTCTCACATCATCAGTTTCTTAAAGGCTTCGTAAACCAGGAAGGCAGGCCATACCACGGCTTTTAAAAAGCCCACGACTCCCATCCAGAAGCCGGTGGCATGTGAGATGAAGTATACGGCAGCTCCTATAAAACCCAAACCATAAACTGCTCCTGAAGAAGCGCTTTTTTGCATGTTGTCTTTCATTTTTATCGCTTTATAAGTATTACGCTATAAAATTACGAAAAGAATTGCTTTTAACCGTTTTAATTTTCAGACGGATTATACACTGCAAAAGGCATTCATATCGGATGCAAATCATCTGATATGAATGAAAGCACGTTGCCTGACATGTCACAGAACCTAAGGAAGTCTGTTTAAATAAAACAATTATTCCTAATTTTGCTGAAAATATTGGCTTTGAATTATCCTGCAGAACCTTTCGATATAATCGTCAAGACCTTCAGTGGCCTTGAGTATGTGCTAAAAACCGAATTGGAAACCATAGGCGCAAAGGATTGCACAGTGATCAACCGGGGGGTGAAGTGCACAGGCGGATTGAAAACCCTGTACGAGGCAAATTACCTGTGCAGGACAGCCCTGAGGGTACTGGTGCCTGTTGCGGAATTTGAAGTAAACTCAGAAGACGACCTTTATCACGGGATATACAGGATGAACTGGCCCGATCATCTCTCTGTCGGAGACACCTTTGCCATTGAGGCCGTCACCAGTTATTCCACCCTGACCCATTCAAAATACATAGCGCTGAAGGCAAAGGATGCCGTGGCCGACAGTTTCAGAAACAAATACGGAAAGCGGCCCGATGTTGACACCGACAACCCCGTTCTCCGGATCAACATCAGGGTGTTCCGGAGTCAATGCTCCGTTTCGCTGGACAGCTCCGGAGATTCCCTTCACAAAAGAGGATACCGCATCAGCACCGGGCCCGCTCCAATCAACGAAGTGCTGGCGGCAGGAATGATCATGCTCACCGGCTGGCAGGGCGACACAGACTTTGTTGACCCTATGTGCGGTTCAGGAACCATCCCCATCGAAGCAGCCCTCATCGCCAAAAAAATTCCTCCCGGCTATTTCAGGAACAGCTTTGGCTTTGAAAAATGGCGGGGATATGACCACAAACTTTTTGAAAACATCAAAACAGAAGCAAAAAAAAATATCAGGCCCCTTCCGGCAGCCATCACCGGTTCCGACATGTCGGGCAGAATACTGAGCGTAGCCAGGGAAAACGTCAGAAATGCCGGCCTTGAAAGAGACATCAGGCTCCGTGTGGGATTTTTCGCAGATTCAAAACCTCCTTCCCAAACAGGTATGCTGGTCATGAATCCACCTTATGGAGAACGCATCACCTCAGAAAATACATCCAGACTCTACAGTGAAATCGGCGATACACTGAAAAAAAGGTTTTCCGGTTACGAAGCCTGGATATTGAGCGCCGACCTTGAAGCGCTTAAAAATGTCGGGCTGCACCCATCCCGTAAAATAAAGCTCTTCAACGGTCAGCTTGAATGCAGGTTTATGAAATTTGATTTGTATACAGGCAGCAAAAAGCAAAAAGAAACATGAAAAGAATTGCATTACTTACTTCCGGTGGTGATGCGCCCGGTATGAACGCATGCATCAGGGCGGTTGTCCGGACAGGAATACACCTTGATATGGAAGTGTCCGGCATTCTCAACGGGTACAATGGAATGATCCATGGTGATTTTGTCCCGTTAAAAAGCGATTCTGTTTCCAACATCATCCAGCGCGGAGGCACCATACTGCGAACCGCCCGCAGCATGGAGTTCTTTGACAGGGAAGGAAGGGAAAAAGCCTTCAAAAACCTGCAAAAAAATAAGATCGATGGACTTGTGGTCATCGGTGGCAACGGCACCTTTACCGGAGCCCGGATCTTCATTGAGGAATTCGGTACGCCAATGGTGGGTATCCCGGGCACAATCGACAACGATCTTTTTGGCACAGACTATACCATAGGTTACGACACTGCTGTAAATACAGTGATGGAGGCTGTGGATAAGATACGCGACACCGCTGATTCACACAGCAGGCTCTTTTTTGTGGAAGTGATGGGAAGGGATGCCGGTTTTATCGCCCTCAGAAGCGGCATTGCCGCCGGCGCCGAAGACATACTCGTGCCCGAAACCCACACCAGCATTGATGAACTTATTCAGATATTAGAACACGGTTTCAGGAAAAACAAAAAGTCGGGCATCATCATCGTTGCCGAAGGTGACGACGCCGGGGGCGCCCTGGAAGTAGCTGCCAAAGTGAAAGAAAAATATCAGTTCTACGACACCCGTGTCACCATTTTAGGGCATATTCAAAGAGGAGGATCCCCCACTGCCAACGACAGGATACTCGCCGGCACGCTTGGATATGCCGCCGTCAATGCCCTGGCAGAAGGGGAAACAGGAGTTATGATAGGGGTCATCAATAAAAATATCACTTATACTCCTTTTGAAAAAGCCATCAAGCATCATAAAAACATCCGGAGCGACCTGTTGAAAATGGCCAGGATACTCTCCTCATAACAACCTTCCCATGGTTACGGAAAGCATTTTTGCCGATGTGTTGCTGCCCCTTCCCGTTCCCGGCCTGTTCACTTACCGCATACCCGTGGAAATGGCAGAGGAAATATCCCTTTGGAAAAGAGCCGTGGTGCAGTTCGGAAGCAAAAAGGTTTACACAGGCATTGTTGTGAATATTCACTCCTCCCGGCCCGAAAAATATACGCCAAAAACCATCCTTTCGCTGGTTGACGACAGACCGGTGGTAAATGAAATCCAGTACAGGTTCTGGACCTGGATGGCTGAATACTACATGTGTTACAGGGGAGAGGTGATGAATGTAGCCCTCCCGTCGGCATTGAAACTGTCAAGCGAAACAAGGGTGATCGTTCACCCGGATTATTCAGGCGACATGACCTTACTTGATAAAAGGGAGTTGCAGGTTTTGGAAGCGTTAAGCATCAGAGGAAAACTGTTTCTCAGCGAAATATCCTCCTTTGTCGGGCAAAAAAAGGTGATGCCCCTGATCAGGACACTTATAGAAAAAGGTGTTGTTTTGACCGAGGAACAACTGGATGAGGGGTACAAACCCAGGAAGCAAAGCTTTGTCAGACTTTCGGATGAGTATCTGGATGAAAAAAAACTTCACGGGCTTTTTGACAGCCTTCAGAAACGGGCGTTTAAACAACTTGAAACGCTCATGATGTTTGTCAGGCTTTCAGGTTTCAGTAAAAACAGGCAGGAAAAGGAGGTGCTCAAAACCGCCATCACGAATGAGATCAGCCATGCAGCAGGCCCTTTGAGCGCCCTTATTTCCAAAGGCATACTTCAGGTGTACACCAAAGAGGTAAGCCGTTTTGAAAGCCATGATGCCGAAAAAACGGCCGACAGTATTGTGCTTACTGTTGAACAATCCAAAGCGCTCAATGACATCAGGGAAAACTTTGTTTCGAAAGATGTTGTTTTGCTTCATGGGGTTACTTCCAGCGGGAAAACAGAAATCTACATCAAACTAATTCATGAAGCGCTTTCAGCCGGAAAACAGGTGCTTTACCTGCTTCCCGAAATTGCACTCACAACCCAGATCATCAATCGCTTACGCAGGTACTTTGGAAATTCTGTGGGAGTTTATCATTCGAGGCATAACCCCCTCGAAAGGGTCGAAATATGGAATGAAATCCTTGAAAATAAAGACAAAGGCTTCCAGGTGATCCTGGGTCCCAGATCATCGCTTTTTCTTCCGTATCATAAGCTCGGCCTTGTCATTGTGGATGAAGAGCACGATACCTCTTTTAAACAATATGACCCTGCCCCCCGATACAATGCCAGGGATGCAGCCGTTTATCTCGCCACGTTGCACGGGGCCAAAGTTCTGCTGGGATCGGCAACCCCCTCCATCGAAAGCTACTTTAATACCAAAACCGGCAAATACGGGCTGGTAGAACTTAATACCCGATACGGCGACATCCAGCTCCCGGAAATTCTGGTGGCCGATATTAAAAAGGAAAAAAAACAGAAAACAATGAAGTCCCACTTCTCTTCCCTGCTTTTTGATCATATTGAAGAGGCACTGGATAAGAAGGAACAGGTGATTCTTTTCCAGAACAGACGGGGATTTTCACTGCGGCTCGAATGTGAACAATGCAACTGGATGCCCGAATGTGTGAACTGCGATGTCACCCTGATCTATCATAAACACGATAACCGGCTGAGGTGTCATTATTGCGGGTATTCCACCACCGTTCCCGGACACTGTGTTTCATGCGGGAGCAATGCTTTGAAGATGAAAGGATTCGGCACCGAGCAGGTGGAAGAGGAAATGGAGGCCCTTTTCCCGGATGCAGTGATCCGGAGAATGGACTTAGACACCACAAGGTCAAAGCATTCCCATCAAACGCTTATCCAGGATTTTGAGCAGCGGAAAATACAGATACTGGTGGGCACCCAGATGGTGACCAAAGGTCTCGATTTCGATAATGTTGGCGTGGTAGGCATTCTGAATGCCGACAGCATGATATCTTTTCCTGACTTCCGTTCTTTTGAAAGAAGTTATCAGCTAATGGTGCAGGTGGCCGGCAGGGCCGGTCGCAAACACAGTAAAGGCAAAGTCATTATTCAGGCTTATAATCCCCGTCATTCGGTGATTGACCTGGTGATACGGCACGATTACACAGGAATGTACCAGTCACAGATCCTGGAAAGACGGAACTTCAAATACCCCCCCTTCTACCGTCTTATTCAGTTAAGCCTGAAGCACAAGAATCCGGACCTTTTGAATAAAGCTTCGATCCACCTGGCAGGCATGCTCCGGAAAAAATTTGAAAAAAATATATTGGGACCGGAATTCCCGCTCGTTTCGAGGGTTAAGGGGCTTTTTATCAAAAATATCCTGGTTAAGCTGGGCAGGGGAAAAGGAATTGCAGGGGAAAAGGCCGATCTGATGCTCATTTTAAAGGAATTCGGAAAAGAGACTGCGTATAAAAGCATTAGAATCATCATCGATGTCGATCCTGTTTGATTTACAGCGGTAATGGATAAATAAAATTTTGAATATTTTTTTTGTAATAAAAAAATATATATCTTTGCAGCCCTTAAAAAAAGGAGCAAATTAATAAAATTTAAGATTTAGTATGGCAAATCATAAATCGGCATTAAAAAGAATACGGCAGAATGAGGCCCGTAAGGAGCAGAACCATTATCATAAAAAGACCATGCGCAATGCGGTGAAAAAATTCAGGAATGAAACCGAAAAGGCAACGGCAACCGAAGGTTTTCCCAAACTTGCTTCCATCATCGACAAGTTAGCCAAAAAGAGGCTCATACATAAAAATAAAGCCGCTAACCTCAAATCGAAGCTGGCAAAACAACTCAATGCCATGGCATAATCAGGCCGGGTAAAAGAATCAGGGCCCCTTTCTTTGGAATGGGGCTTTTTTTTTATTTTTGACCCAAATTATTACCCATGGAGAATGTAAACCTTTATTATCCCATAAGGGAGTGGGCCGAAGGAGACAGGCCACGTGAAAAAATGATGCAGCATGGCAAACATGCCCTTGCCGATGCAGAACTGATTGCCATACTGATAGGCTCCGGCAGCCGCAATGAATCGGCTGTTGACCTTGCCAGAAGGATCCTCCACGAAGCAAATAACAACCTTATCGACCTCAGCAGGATGAGCATTGCCGATCTCACCAGGTTTAAAGGCATGGGCCAGGCCAAGGCCATTTCGATTGTGGCAGCCCTCGAACTTGGGAAAAGAAGGCGGGGAGCCGAAATACTGGAAAAAAGGAAGATCAGTTCCAGCGCAGATGTTTTTAACTATTTTCAATCCCTCATCGGCGACAGCCTCTATGAATCTTTTTTCATACTGCTGCTTAACCGTGCCAACAAAATCATTAAAAGTGTATTTATCAGCGAGGGAGGATTGGCAGGTACAGTGGCCGACCCGAAAAAGATTTTCAGGTTTGCCCTGGAAAGTTCAGCCTCAAATATCATCCTCTGCCACAATCACCCCTCTGGAAATGTGCAGCCGAGTGATGCCGATATCAAACTAACCAAAAAGCTGAAGCAGGCTGGGGAAATGCTCGATATGCCCATCATTGATCATATCATCCTGGGTGAAAACGGTTATTACAGCTTTGCCGATGAAGGAACGCTGTGATTTTGGTTTACTTTTTTACTTTTGCCAAAAAGATGGTTCTCAAATTATAAAGTATGCATAAGATAGCTGTCCTGACGGGAGCAAGGCCGCAGATCATTAAAGCCGCTGCGCTGCACAGGGCCATGATCCAGGGTTTCAGTGAGGTGTTCAACATCGTTTACATCCATTCCGGACAGCACTACGACAGAAACCTCTCGGAGGCCGGTTTTCTTGGCCTTGATATCCCGAACCCTGATTTTAACCTGGGTGTCGGTTCAGCATCGCATGCCGTCCAGACTGCCGGTATACTTGAGAAAACCGAATCAGCGCTGAAAGAAACAGGGCCGGCATGTCTTATTCTGTATGGAGATACCAACACCACCCTCGCCGGGGCGCTGGCTGGTTCAAAACTTGGAATTCCTGTTATCCATATCGAAGCAGGATGCAGGTCTTTCAACAAAAAAATGCCTGAAGAAATCAACAGGATTGTGTGTGATCAGGTTTCCACTCTTTTGTTCTGCCCCTCGGAAACAGGGCTTCTCAATCTGAAAAATGAGGGCTTCGTTGAACGGGACCTGATTTCAGCAAATCAGGATCAACCCGGAATATTCAACAGCGGCGACATTATGTTGGATAATTTTCTGTATTACGGTAAAATAGCAGACCAAAATTCGGATGTTCTTGCCAGAAACGGATTGGAACCCGGAGAATATATGCTGTGTACCATTCACCGGGAGAGCAATACCTGCAATGTTGAAATACTCGGAGAGATTATGGAAGGCACAGTGAAATCTGCAGAAAATGCCGGCAAAAAGCTTGTTGTTCCATTGCATCCCCGGACACGCGATTACATGCAGCGGACAGATTCCGGAGCTTTATGGCACCAGCTTGAAGCCAACCGGCGGGTGGTGCTTATGCCCCCCGTTTCCTACCTTGATATTCTGAAACTTGAAAAAAATGCATTTTTAATACTCACCGACTCGGGAGGTCTTCAGAAAGAAGCATACTTCGCCGGAAAACCATGTGTTATCCTGAGAGATGAAACCGAATGGGTGGAGGTTACCGGGAACCGTGCGGGAATTCTCGCAGGCGCCAATAGCGTCAGGATTCAGGATGCATGCCGGTTTTTCATAGAAAAACCGGAAATTACAACCGGGAGTGAATTCGGCCGGGGAGATGCAGCCGGGTTTATTGCCTCTGCCCTTGCTGCCTGGCTCCGTGCCGGGTCTCAGGGAGGCGGGCAATAACAGTGTGGCATCCGGTTACTTTCTCTCCATAAGTGACCAGAATTTTTGAATCTAAAGGAAGATAAAGGTCAAAGCGTGAACCAAAACGGATAAAACCGGCTTCGTCTCCTGAAATAATTTCTTTATTTTCCTTTGCATTGCTAATGATCCTTCTTGCCACAGTTCCTGCGATCTGCCGGAACAAAATTTCATATCCGTCATCGGTTTCAACCACAACCGAGGTTCTTTCATTTTGTTCAGACGATTTGGGATGCGAGGCAATCAGGTATGATCCCTGCATGTGCCTGAAATACTTTACCGTTCCGGATACGGGATACCAGTTCACATGCACGTCGAAAGGGCTCATAAACACCGACACCTGTATCCTTTTTTCATGGAAGTATTCTTTTTCCATAACCTCTTCGATGGCAACCACTTTGCCGTCAGCGCCGCTGATAATCTCCCCCCGTTTGCCGGGCGCCTGCCTTTGAGGATCTCTGAAAAACCTCACGATCAGGCCAAAAAACACCACTCCTGCCATAAAAAGAAGAGCATGAAGCCAAAAGCGCCCTGGTGTAATCAGGATCAGAAGGGTTTCTACCGCTCCAATCAGAAAAAAAGCAACTCCGATGGTAAGATAACCCTCCTTATGTATTTTCATTTTTTTCATTTCTATTTCACAACCAAAACAAGGTATCCCAAGGCGGCCGGCCCGGCTATGAGGATGCTGTCTATCCGGTCGAGCACACCTCCGTGACCCGGGATAAGCGCTCCTGAATCCTTCACCCCAGCACTCCTTTTCAGCAGCGACTCTATCAGGTCGCCAAAAGTACCAAAAAAGACAATCACCGCTGCAAAGCCCATCCATTCATAGCGATTCATCACCGGTAAAAAATCATTTAAAAAATATGCCATCGCCAGTGTGATCAATAATCCACCCGCCGATCCTTCGATGGTTTTACCCGGTGAAACCCTTTTCAGGAGTTTGTGCTTACCCAAAACTTTGCCTGTCAGGTACGCAAAAGAGTCGTTCGACCAGATCAGTACAAGGAACGCAATCACGAGCCTGTAGCTGTCCTCCGTTTCTGTGGTGAAAAACATACCCGTTAATGCCAGGGGGAGGGGGATATAAACAAGTCCTGCGATGCCCAATGAAATGCATGAAAAGGAAGGGTTACCCCTCCGGAAGAGGCAGCCTGCAAATATCGCAAAAACTGAAAAAAATGTCAGTACAAGAATCCTTTCATCAAGAACGCCTGAGGTAAAAAGAAACACCGAGAAAAACAAAAGTACAGATGCGGGAACCAGGAGGAAAAGATCCGGATGTCTTCCTTTTCCCGAAATGAGTTTCGAATACTCAATCAGCCCAAGTATGCTAAATGCGAGCATTACCCCCCCAAAGACATACATCCCGGCAATGGATGAACTGATAAGCAATCCGGCATAAATAGCGCCGGAAAGGATTCGTTTCAATAAATTATTCACAAATCATTGTGTTTGGATAGGATCTGCCGGGCCTTCAGAGAATGTTGAGAAGGTACATAAAGTTCAATTTCACCAAAGAGGTATGATGAGTCTTTTTTATTGATGCTAACGGCTTCAATGTCGTTTTCGGCAAGGAGTCCTTTCACTATCTCAATGAGATAACCCTGAGGCGAGCTGTACACTTTGGTCCAGTTTGAGTCCATGTCAGTCTTCGGTTAAAAAAACAAACAATTCTTTGGGGCCATGGGCGCCCATGACAAGTGTTTTTTCGATGTCGGCTGTTCTGCTGGGCCCGGAAACCAGGGAGATCATGGAGGGCATATCGTTGCCGTATCTCTCTTTCATGCGGGCAAGGCCGTCTTTAATATCATTCACCACCTGAGAAATATAACCCACCACGATATGAGTGTCAGGTGTGATAAAATGCTGCCTACCCTTATCCTGGGCAGAAGAGATGAGGATGCTGCCTGTTCTGGCGATTAGATATTCGCATCCGGTTATTACAGCGCCGCAGTTAAAACTTTTATCAGGTGATTCTTCAATGGTGATCCCTAATGCCTCGAACCATTTCCGGAACTCCGGGTCGGGGCATGATACAGAATCCCATTTTCTTTCAGTGATAAGGCCGGATAGATTTGCACTCAGCTCTTTTTCGTTTTCGCAATAAATAAATTTTCCCTTGAGCCTGGAGAATTCCTGGGCAAAAGTAATGTCTGCCGATTCGGTTGAATTTACATATACAGGTTTATCGAAGTCAATATTGGCCGAAGGGGGTTCAGATTTTGTCATTGAGGCATTCCTGATCCTGTTCAGAATTTTTTCTCTCGAGGTGATTTCTTTCATAAGCAGGAAATTTTATGTTTTGGGAGCGCTTTCTGATGCCTGCTTATCTGAAGGCGTCAGCAATTTATTGTCAGCGCCCGCCCTGCCGTTCTCACGTATGGCCCTGACCTCAGTCTCAGCTTCTTCTTCCTGTTTTTTGCGGTTCTCTTCATAAGGCCGTTGGCCAAAAATGGCAATAAGGTCTTCCTGAAAGATTACCTCCTTTTCGAGGAGCACCATAGCAAGCTTTTCGACATTTTCCTTATTCATTTTTATGATTTCCACAGCTCTTTTATAGGCTTTGTCCACCAGTTTGTACACCTCTTCATCGATGACCTGGGCGGTTTTTTCGCTGTAAGGCTTTGTAAATGAATACTCTGCCTGACCGGTAGAGTCATAATAGGAAATATTTCCCACCTTTTCATTCAGGCCGAAAAAGGCAATCATACTGAAAGCCTGCTTAGTAACTTTTTCCAGGTCGTTCAGGGCGCCTGTGGATATTTTGCCGAAATTGACCTCTTCGGAGGCTCTTCCCCCTAAAGCGGCGGTCAGTTCATCAAACATCTGGTCGTAAGTGGTGATCTGGCGTTCTTCCGGCAGGTACCAGGCAGCGCCGAGGGCTTTACCGCGGGGAACGATGGTCACTTTCACCAGCGGATGGGCAAATTCAGTGAGCCAGCTCACGGCGGCATGACCTGCCTCATGATAGGCGATCACCTTTTTTTCGTGGGCAGAAATGATCTTGTTTCGTTTTTCCAAACCTCCGATGATCCTGTCAATTGCGTCAATGAAATCCTGCTTTTCAATTTCGGTTTTATTTTTCCTTGCTGCTATCAGGGCTGATTCATTGCATACATTGGCGATATCGGCGCCCGAAAAACCCGGAGTTTGCTTGGCCAGAAAATCCATGTCAGCTGATAATCCTGTCTTCAAAGGTTTGGTATGCACCCTGAAGATGGCCTTCCGTTCTTCCAGATCAGGAAGTTCCACATGTATCTGCCTGTCGAACCTTCCGGCACGCAGCAGGGCCCTGTCAAGTATATCCGCCCTGTTAGTGGCGGCCAGAATGATTACACCCGTATTGGTCTGAAAACCATCCATTTCCGTCAGAAGCTGGTTCAGCGTGTTTTCCCTTTCATCGTTGGCGCCGGTAATGGGGTTCTTTCCCCTGGCCCGGCCGATGGCATCGATCTCATCAATGAAAATGATGCATGGCGCTTTTTCTTTGGCTTGCTTGAACAGGTCCCTGACCCTTGAGGCACCAACTCCCACAAACATCTCCACAAAATCGGATCCTGAAATGGAGAAAAAAGGCACCTGCGCTTCCCCGGCAACGGCTTTGGCAAGCAGTGTCTTTCCTGTACCGGGAGGGCCAACCAGCAATGCCCCCTTGGGTATTTTTCCGCCAAGGTTGGTGTATTTGGTGGGATTTTTAAGAAAATCAACAATTTCCTTGATCTCCACTTTTGCTTCCTCTAAACCCGCCACATCATTGAAATTGACCGTTACGCTGGTTTCCTTATCGTACAACTGTGCTTTTGATTTGCCGATGTTGAATATCTGGCCGCCGCCTGCGCCACCGCGGCTCATCATCCTCATGATGATAATCCATACCACAATGATGGCCATCAGTGGCAACACCCATCCCAGAATTTCGCCCGACCAATCCCTTCTGTTCTCGTTTTTAAGATATATCGGATCAGGGAGGCCCTTCTGTGTTGCCTCGACATCTTCTTTAAAGGTGTCGTATGAACCTATCACAAACAAATAATGAGGGCTTCCGGATGCCACACTGCTTACCTTTTCATAACGGGGCTTTTTCAGGCTGTCATTTTTAATAAATATTTCAGCCTCTTCCCTGTTGATTACAATGATCTTTTCCACATCCTGCTCCTGAAGCATCATTTTCAGGTCGCCCCAGTCGGTATTCTGGGCCGGCTGGCTCCAGTTCATAAACTGAAGGGCAATGAAAATGACCGCCATCAGGCCGTAAATCCAATAAAAATTAAATTTCCCTTTGGGTTTGCCTCCCCTTGGTTTTTCCGGGACCGGTGGTTTGTTGTTCCCCTCTGCCATTATGTCTTATATCTGTATTTCGAATAATTAATAGTCAAATACTCTCAAACTTCAGCGATTCTGCATCAGCCCACAGCTTTTCAAGATTGTAAAACCGGCGTGTATCCTCCAGGAAGATATGCACAACAACGTCAACATAGTCAAGCAAAATCCATTCCGCATTTTCGACTCCCTCCTTGTGCCATGGTTTGTAATGAAATTCAAGGGCTACCTCATCCTGAACAGCATCGGCGATTGCCTCAACCTGGTTCTTATTGGTACCATGACAAATCACGAAATAGTCACAAACTGGCCCGGGAATCTTTGAAAGTTGCAGACTGACAATATCCAGCCCTTTTTTGTTCAACATCCCTTTAACAACAGCATCCCTGAGCTTTTCCGGTTCACCGGACTGCGATATATTTTGCATACATGGTATTTTATGTGCAAATGTAAGCAAAATCACAAAACAAGAGCCGTCACTCTAATCATTAACAAGTTTGTGTTACTTTTGTTTGCAGGAGGATCACTATTTTAATTTCTTCAATGGGTTTGTTTTGCAGTCAGATTATTACACTTCCAGACATTGGTTCAACCAATGCACACCTCATTGAAATCCTCAGCCAAAATACATCTCCGTTGGAAGGAACAACAGTGAGGGCGATACATCAAACCAGGGGCCGCGGATCTGGTGACAACACATGGGAAAGTGGACCCGGCCAAAACCTGACCTTCAGTTCAGTGGTTTATCCCTGTTTTCTAGCGGCAGACAGGCAGTTTTTGCTCAACAAGGCAATATCTCTTGCCGTTTCCGACTTTGTGAAGTCAATATTACCTCATCAGGAGATTTCCGTAAAATGGCCGAACGATATTTACATAGGTCATGGAAAAGTTGCGGGGATACTGATCCATAACATACTTAAAAGCAATACCATTGAAGCCTCTGTCATCGGAATAGGCCTCAACATTAACCAGACAGTGTTCGGAAGCCATCTTCCCAATCCTGTTTCAATCAGGATGTTTACCCTTAATGATCTGGACACCGGATATTGTTTAGAAAAACTATGTCTTTGCCTGGATAAAAGATACCGGATGCTGAAAGAAACAGGTATAGCGCAGATCAACCGGGAATATCTGAAGCGGCTTTATAATTTTGGTCTAAAGGCTGAATATTCGGCATCAGGTGAAAGATTTTCGGGCACCATCAAAAATGTTACGGAATTCGGCAGATTGCAGGTATATGTGGAAGGAAACGGCCT
>JAFGME010000046.1 GCA_016927695.1 Bacteroidales bacterium | reverse complement strand
GCCTCCACCATGATAGCACGCAAGGCAGGTTTCATCCTCAGGGACGGCAGCATCACCCAGGCCGATGGATCCAGCCTCATGGAATTTGACCTTACGGTGAACAACGACCTGTTTGTGGTCATCTGGCACCGCAACCACCTGGGAGTGATGTCAAACTACCCTGTGCAGGGTTCAGGCATCCTTTACAGCTACGACTTCACCAACGGCCAGGACAAGGTTTACGGCGGGATAAACGCCCATAAAGAGGTGGCCCCCGGCATCTGGGCCATGGTCACCGGCGACGGGAACTGCGACAGCCAGGTGTCCACGGGCGACAAGATAGAAGTGTGGGCCCCGCAGTCGGGCAATTCAGGTTATCTGCAGGGCGACTACAACATGAACGCAAATGTTGAGAACGGCGACAAGCTGGATTGCTGGGCGCCCAATGCAGGCATGGGAGCACAGGTGCCGCAGTAATGGTTTGCCGGTTATCCCGGAAACCGTGTAATCCGGGACTTTAAAAAACAAATCTCCTCAGGATCCGGTTTAAGACTGAAAGATATCCTGAGGAGATTTTTTAATTGCAGGTGAACATTTAATCAATTCATTTTCTTTAAGAGGCCTTCAATGACATATTCTACGTTTTCGCTTGGTTTCCTGGCCGGGTATTGGAAAATGTTGCCTTTTGCATCAAGCAACACAAAAAGAGGAAAAGTTTTCAGGTCAAAATTTTCGATGAGCTGATCTGAATCTGCAGGAAGCCATGCGGTCCAGGAATATCCTTTCTCTGCCATAAACTTCTTAACGATATCCGGTTCATCAAAAAAAACCGGAAGGAAGTGCATTTTCCCGTTGTATTTTTGATGAAGACCGGAGAAACCTTCTGTTTCTGCGAGGCAGGCAAAGCTTTTCAGTGTAAAAATGGCGAGGAAGACCGGTTTTCCGGTAAAATCACTCAACTCCACAGCTTTTTGGCCGGTACTGATCAGGGGGGTTTGCGGGACATGGTAACCCGGTTGAAGCTTTAAAAGCTTTTTGATGATGAATCCTGCTATTTGTCTGTGTTCCGGGAATTTGCTTAATGATTTCACATGTTCCAGGATGGAGAATATCCCGGAGGAGTTATACCCCTGTTCATAATAAAGCTGGTAGAGCATCTTCAGCAACACCAGCTCGCGGAAACGTTCGTCCTTCAGAAGGGTATCATTGCCGATCACATTGTCCACGGCCTGGTAACTCTTGTCCTTGTTGATTGCATTCTGAAGGCTTAAGGTGTTTATACCCCTGGAAGAACTGTAGTATTGATCAAAATATTCATTGAAAAAATACATATACTCAGGGTGCTCGTAGAGAACAGGCTTTTTGCCGAAATAACCGCCAAAGAGTTTTGCCTTGAAGGCCGCTTTCACCGAGAGTTCAAGGGAGCCGGTTTTGTACAACCTGTAATCGTTAAAGTAATTGTTTTGCAATTCACTGCAAACCGCCCTTCCGATGTCGTGAACGGAATCTATCATGTTGGCTTTCCTGAATTTATAAATGGCATCGAAATGGGCCATAACAAAATCGTTATACCTGGCAGCGAATTCATAAATACAATGGTTCAGCTCATCTTTTCCTTTGTTCAGGATGCTGAAAACCAAATTCTCGCTATTGTAATAGGGCCTGAATTCGTCCCCGGTCACCACGTTCTCAAGCTGCAGAACATAAGTTTCTCCGGGTTCAAGAAAAATTTCAGATTCATAAAACTGCACTTTCAGGATGGCATGGGTGATTTTATCTGCCTTAAACTCCATTAAAAATTGTCCTGAAGGGTCAATAATGGCCTGAGCGAGGGTTTGTCTTTCATAGGTAATATAATCTGTATAACCGATAAGTCTTATCTTCAGGTTTTCAGCGCCTTTGGCGGTGCCCCTGACAGTAATTACCGCAGCATGGGAGATGCAGGGCAGAAATAAAAGCTGGCTGATGAGCAGTACAACTAAAGATAGGAATTTTCTCATTTCCGGGTCGAATTTCTTTTCAAAACGCTGACTGTCGGGGAAAATTGGATTCTATTGTTCTTTTCTGAAATATGGAGTGAGGTCCACTTCATCGGGGACGAATCTTTGGGGATTGCCCCCATGCCTCAGAATGTCCCTGACAATGGAAGAATTGAGGGGTGTGTATTCGGAGGCTGTCAGGAAAAAAACGGTTTCGATGCTTGTATCCAATTGCTTGTTGATCTGACCGATACTGCGTTCAAATTCAAAGTCGGCGGAGGTTCTCAGCCCCCTCAGAATATAGCCCGCATCCACCTCTTTGCAAAAATCAACGGTAAGCCCCTTATATTTCATGACTTTCACGTGCGGAGTGGCGGCAAACACTTTTTTGAGCCATTCGAATCGTTGTTCAAGGGAAAAGAAAGTGGTTTTCTCAATGTTGCCTCCGATGGCAACAATAAGTTTGTCGAAAAGCGGGGCAGCCCTCATAACCAGGGATTGATGCCCCTTTGTCACAGGGTCAAAAGAACCGGGGAAAACGGCAATTCTTTGCATGAAATTATTTTTTCATCAAAATTAAAATATTTTACATTTGCACCATGATATACAACAAAGAAAGCGCTCTGATCATCTCGGAATATCTGCTTCAGATAAAAGCAGTTATGCTAAACACTGCCAATCCTTTCACCTGGACTTCAGGACTAAGGTCGCCGATATACTGCGACAACAGGAAAACACTTTCGTTTCCCAAAATCCGGACTTTTATCCGCCAGGAGTTTGTTGACATCATCAACGAGGAGTTTGGCTCCATTGATGTTATTGCCGGTGTGGCAACCGGAGCCATTGCCCAGGGGGCCCTTGTTGCGCATGAACTCGGCCTGCCTTTTGTTTATGTAAGGGCTGAAGAAAGAAAGCATGGAACGGGAAATAAAATCGAAGGTTATATCGAATCTGGGCAGTCGGTTATTGTTATTGAGGATCTGATCTCCACCGGGAAAAGCAGTTTTTCGGCCGTCAGGGTACTTGCAGAAGCCGGCTGTAAGGTGAAAGGTTTGCTCGCAATCTTCACTTATAATCTGCAGGTCGCCGAGGATAACAACACCGACCCCGATCTGAGGGTGTTTACCCTGACTGATTATGAGGCGCTCATTGAAAAAGCAGTGTTAAGTAACTACATCAATGAATCCGAACAGGAATCTTTGTTGGATTGGAAAAAAGACCCACAGAAATGGTCGGATAAATTTGATAAGACATGACCACTATTACGAGCGAAAAAAGAATTATCGACAGAGAACCGGAAATCATCCGGGATTTTCTTACCGACCTGAGCAATTTTGAAAGCCTTATGCCCGAACAGGTGATTAACTGGAAGTCCGACCGTAATACGTGCAGCTTTACCATACAGGGCATGGGCAACATTGGTTTTGAGATCGCAGAGCCTCCTGACCAGGACACTGTAAAATATATATCGGGCCCTTCCAGTCCTTTCCCTTTCAGCCTTTTCATTGCTGTTATGCCTTATGGGATAAACTCCACGGAAGCGCAACTGAGGCTGGAAGCGCAAATGAATCCACTCATGCAAATGATGGCATCAAAACCGTTGAAGAATTTCCTGGATCTTCTGTTAGAAAGGCTTAACGGGTTGATGGCAGGATAAATTCAATTTCTTTCAGGTC
>JAFGME010000045.1 GCA_016927695.1 Bacteroidales bacterium | reverse complement strand
TAAAAATTATATCTTCACTAAGATATGGCTTCCATGTCCCCATATAATATTCCGGAGGGATATCCGGAAAGATAACCAGCTCATTTTTCCCTGGAATAAACCTCCCCAAAATCAGCCCCATTATAGTATGGCCATTCTTTGCCTGGAAACGGAGACTTGACAGGGGGATTTTAAATTCAGCATACCATCCCAGGCTGTCGATAAGGGTTTTAACTTCCCAGTATGTATTCCAGTCCATATTAACATCCCGGTCGAATGTTTTCACATTGTTCATTACAGATGCATCAAATCGCACCGCATTGGGATTTGTATAAAAAACCAGGGCATTCTGATTATCGTTATATGTATCCAAATGAATTCCAAACCAGTCGCACGTCTGGTTTGAATAATCCCGTTTCTTACCAATTGCCTGTATCCTAGCAGGATCTTTATAATACAAACAGGCTCCCACATAAAGGTAATTGTCATCAAAACCAATGCGGGCATCTGTTTGCTCAGAAGGTTGTTGTCCATTATGAGGCTGGTACATTATGAAGGGAAAGGGCTCAAGCTCCCTCCAGGCTTCTTCATCAGGTTTGCCGTCAAAAATTATTGACCCCTTGATTTTGACTACTTCACGGACAACATCTTCAGATTGGCCGTAGGCGCTGGATGTCAGGCCAAATAGGATGAATATACCTGCAATTATGGAAAAACAAGATTTGCGCATTGAGTCAGTTTGGCTTATGAATATAGGAAAACTGTGGGCTGCAAACAAAATTATATCTTTCTTTAAGACAAATTATTTTTCATGAAATCAGTTGCTGTTTTTTGCGGTTCAAGTTCAGGGATAAACAATAATTATTCAGGTTCAGCCCGCGATTTGAGCCGCAGGATGTATGAAAAGGGACTGGAGGTAATAACCGGTGGCGGCCATGTAGGTATTATGGGCGTGATTGCAGATGAAATCATCAGGCTGGGTGGCAGAATTACCGGTGTTATTCCTCAATTCCTGGTCGATAAGGAAGTGGCGCATAAAGGGCTTTCCCAGATGATCATTGTTGGTTCAATGCATGAGAGGAAACAAAAAATTGAAGAATTATCAGACGGATTTATTGCCCTTCCGGGGGGATTCGGAACTCTTGACGAGTTTTTCGAGATCATTACCTGGGCCCAGCTGTCAATACATAAGAAACCCATTGGAATATTAAATACCGGGGGGTTTTATAACCACCTTATAAACCATATTTTCCACATGGTTGATGAGGGTTTTATTGCCAGGCCGTATCTTGACATGGTTATCATGGAATCTGACCCTGATGTACTGCTGGACAGGATGATGGCCTATGTTCCAAAAGAGGTGGATAAGGCAAAAATCGCCCTGGGAAAGAGCTATATGTAAGTTCTTTATGACGAAACGTGAAGTAATATGCAAAGTCCTTAAAGGCGAAAAGCCGCCTTATACACCCTGGTCATTCAAGTTTACGCAGGAACCAAAACAAATTTTAAAGGCGCATTATGGCACATCGGACCTTGATATGGTATTGGGCAACCATATTTTAAATCTTGGTTCTGACATTGGGTTTTTTGAAGAGATCACTAAAAATCATTTCCAGGATGTTTTCGGGGTTGTCTGGGACAGGTCAATTGACCAGGATATTGGAAACCCTGTCGGTTGTGTATTGAAGGATGCATCCTTTGGATCATATCAATTTCCCAATCCGCTTGATTCAAGGTTTTTCGTAGGGATTAATGAAGATATTATACAAAAGCCAGATATGTTCAGGGTTTTCCAGATAGGATTCTCTCTATTTGAACGGGCATGGTCTTTAAGAGGATTGGAAAATCTCCTGATGGATTTTTTAATTAATCCGGATTTTGTCCATGAACTGCTTAACCGGATTGCAGGTTACAATATTGAACAGCTCAGGGAAGCATGCAAATACGATATAGATGCAGTTTATTTTGGCGATGACTGGGGACAGCAGACCGGACTGATCATGGGGGCCAGGCTATGGCATGAATTTATCCTTCCTCCGCTTAAAAAAATGTATGATGCAGTACATAAAGAGGATAGATTCGTTATGATACACTCCTGCGGTAAGGTCGACGAACTCTTTCCTTCGCTTATTGAGGCTGGTGTAAATTGTTTTAATCCATTCCAGCCGGAGGTGATGGATGTTTACAGGATCCACCGGCAATATAAAGGCAGGCTGGCTTTTCACGGAGGATTATCAATACAGAAAACACTGCCATACGGTACTGTTGAAGAAGTGAAAATGGAATCAGAGAACCTGATCAGTATGGGCCGGGAAGGCGGGTATATCTTTTCTCCGTCCCATTCGGTAGAAGGGGATACATCCCTGGAAAACATGCTGGCATTTATTGAAACTGCTCAAAATCAATAAGATCATGAAAAGATATATTGCTCTATTATTTTTTATTCTGATTTTTTCCGGAATTAGTGCCCAGACAATCCTCCCTGAATACAAAAAACAGGGATGGTCGGGAAACCCGGTTTTTGAAGGCTGGTATGCTGATCCTGAGGGCATCATCTATGGTGATGAATACTGGATCTTCCCCACCCTTTCTGATTTTTACGGAGAGATTCCCGAACCACCTGTACTTAGTGAATTCCAGAAGAAGATACAGGGAAACACCATTAATCCTTCCTATCTGAAACAAACCTGCCTGGATGCTTTCTCATCAAAAGACCTGGTAAACTGGACAAAACACTCAAGGGTGCTGGATATCAGGAATATTAAATGGGCTGCCTATTCAATCTGGGCCCCTTCGGTGATCCATGCCAATGAAAAGTATTACTTGTTTTTCGGGGC
>JAFGME010000005.1 GCA_016927695.1 Bacteroidales bacterium | reverse complement strand
GTTTGTAAAGTTTGTAAAGTTCATAAAGTTAGAAAGTTTGGAAGATGAGGTTTGAGCGGTTTGAGGATATTATTGCATGGCAGAAATTCAAAGAGTTGTCAACCCAATATTACGTACTTGCCACTTTACAAACTTTTTACTTTACAAACTTTCAACTCATTTGTTTCCGGCCGGAGTCCTTTTTGTCAAGGCAAACAGGAGAGAGCCAAATAAATCCGGTAACCCGCTGCCGGTGTAAAAACCATTAAGCCTATGGCAATATGGTAACAGGTAGCTAATTTAATCAGCGGTTACTTTTACGTCAGGTCTTCCGGGCGGCAACCGTAACAACAATGGTAACTTCAACAACATTGGCAACAACGGCAACTGGTGGTCTTCTACGGAGAACTCATCAAGCAATGCCTGGAACCGCAACCTGAATTACAACAACGGCAACGTGAACGTGAACAACAACAATAAGCGAAATGGCTTTAGTGTCCGGTGCCTCAGGGATTTGTTGGAAACCAGCCCCTGCCAGTGCGCAGGGGCTTTATTAAAAACAGCAGAATGGATTTACTTAATATTGAACAAACCTATGACTTTAAAGAACAGATGTTTCAGGCGTATTACGATTGCCGGAAGAATAAACGTAATACAATAAACGCCTTAAAATTTGAAAAACATCTTGAACGAAACCTGTTTGAGCTGATAGAGGAAATAGAAACGGGTACATACCAGCCTGGCCGTAGCATTGCTTTTATTGTTAACAATCCGGTGAAACGAGAAGTTTTTGCAGCCGATTTTCGCGACAGAGTAGTCCATCATTGGCTAATCAACAGATTAAACCCTTACTTTGAAAAAATTTTTATTTTCGATAGTTACGCCTGCCGGATTAATAAAGGAACCCACTTTGGAATAAAACGTGTTAATCAGTTTATTAAAGATTGTTCTGATAATTTCAAAAATGATTGTTATATCCTGAAACTTGATGTCTGTGGGTTTTTTATGCACATCAACCGCAACCTGCTTTTTGAACGCTTAGAACTGTTTATTGATCAGCAGTACCAGGAAAATGACAAGGAACTTGTAAAGGATATTTGCTACAAATCAGTTTTCAACGATCCCACAAAGAACTGCATCATAAAAGGAAGCCATCATGACTGGAAAGGACTTCCAAAAAGCAAAAGCCTTTTTTCAACCCCTGAAAATTGCGGATTGCCGATAGGAAACCTCACCAGTCAGGTATTCGCCAATTTTTACATGAATCCTTTTGATCATTTTATTAAAAAAGATTTGGGTATAAAATACTATGGCCGTTATGTAGACGATTTTGTGATCGTCCATCCCGACAGGTATTATCTCAAAGCCCTCATTCCCCAAATACGGGATTATTTAAAAAATGAACTACAGCTTGAGCTTCATCCCGATAAGATGTATCTTCAGCATTTCTCCAAAGGGGTAAAATTTCTGGGCGCTGTAATAAAACCTCACAGAATGTACATTGCCGGCCGCACCAAAGGCAATTTTTACCGCGCCATCGAAAAGCACAACAAAATTGCCCGCGACCACAAGCCTTCCAAAGAAGAAAAGAGAGCTTTCCTGAGCAGCATGAACTCCTATCTCGGCATCATGCATCATTATTCAACCTACAAGCTGCGTAAAACAACAATCAAAAAAAACCTTTCGGCATGGTGGTGGAATTATTTTAAGGTCGTGCGGTATCAAAAGTTTTTGACAAAAAGTTAAAAGTAGAAAGTTGAAAGTTCATAAATGTTGATGCCTGAATAGCGTTGACAATCACGAAAAAAAATCAAAAATCAAAAATCAAAAATCAAAAATAATCAAAGCGCCAAATGATCAGGGGAAAGGGGTTAATGGTAAGTATGGATAACATCCTATTATCATCTGTGGAGTCTGTGTGCGCTTTTCCTCCGTCTGATGTACCGCAGTATTTTTCGCCATCCCATCCGGTAGCGGTATAAACATGCCTTTGTTGATAATTATCAAAATCCCGTTGAAAAGCTGCCGTCATGCCTGTTAAATTTGTTGGGAATCAAATTATATGCAAATGAAAAAGATGGGAAAACACTTTTGGATTAATGGATCTGTAGCCGTTATGGCTCTTTTTTTCATATATCAGGTCAATGGCCAGCATGCTTACAGTCTGAAAAAGGACTGGGCTGTGGGTTTCAATGCCGGCGCCTCTTTCCTGACCGGGACCAATGAATCGGTAACAGCGCCTGACTTCAGTGGTGACGACCGGAATGTGGGCGCCTGTTACAGCCTCTCGGTTTATAAGAGGTTAGGGCAGGTGGTAAGTTTCAGAGGTCAGTTTGGAACAGGCGCGGTGGCCGGAACCGACAGGCCTCAGATCAGACGGATAGAAACGGAGTATTTGCATGGATTGTTTCTTGCGCAGATCAACCTCAGCACACTGGTGGTCAGGTACAATTCCGAAAACAGGCGGGGTTCTCTGAATCTTCTCGCAGGCGCAGGCTACACCGGCTGGAAAAACTCATATTCACATCTTTACACTGATGAAAGCAAACAATCTCCTGAAAGAAAGGAGACAGAAGCCGCCGTATTCCCGGCAGGCCTTAAAGTGAACTATAAGATCAGCCACAAATGGGAAATATCCCTTGAATCGGTGATGCATTTTGTGAATTCAGACCGGTTTGACGGTATGGAAAATGCAAAAAACGACAGCTATAACCACACCTCCATCGGCATCACCTACAATTTCATCAGGGGAAAGCAAAAGGCCGGAATGAAGGTAGTGGCGGCTGAAAAGCAATATGACCATGAGATCAACAACCCGAAAAACGTGGAGATTGTCACCCTGGAGGATAAGCAGGATCAAACCAACCTGTCGCATTATACTGTTCTGGAGAAAAACCTGATAGAGTACGAGGCAGTGACGGGGGATGCCAACCCGTGGGATGATGTGATTTTCAGGGTGCAGGTTTTTGCTTCCAGAACACGGCAGAACACCGACAAGTTTGCCCGCCGTCATGAGATCACCTCCCGCATTGATGAAAACAGGGTGGGCGACTGGTTCAAATACACCATTGGCGAATTCAACAAATACAGCAAAGCCAAGGATTACAGGAACCTCCTCGTGTCAAGGAACAAGGTGCTTGATGCTTTTGTGGTGGCTTATGTGAAGGACAGCCAGGTGCCGCTCAGTCAGCTTATGGCAGGGAAGAGGGGAACTGCCGGCAGGGAGCCGATCCCCATGGGTGTTTCCGGCGCCGGAGTCACTTTCAGCGTACAGGTGCTGGCTGCAAAGGATCTGAAGATGTCGGTGGAAGACTTTAAAAAGGAATATAACATCCGGGAGGAAACCAGGATACAGAAGTATGATGACCTTTACCAGCTTGTTTCAGGGAATTTCACCGAATACAAGGATGCCAAGGAGTACAGGAGAAGGCTGATTGAAAAGGGGCTGGCCGATGCTTTTATCGTGGCCTACCAGAACGGCAATCGCATCTCCATTGATGACGCATTCGAATCCAAAAAGATCATGCACCGGTAGGCATCCTCACAAAGTGTTCCCGTGCGTGATGAAATGGCCGGTCGGATGATGTGAACATGAATCTCTGGCATCTGCGTGAAATATTAAGATGTTTCAAAAGTATATTTTTCACGCTAAGACGCCAAGGCGCAAAGTTGTAAAACACAGTTTATCAGTTGATTTGCTTTACGTTTGTGGTTGTATTCAGTGATTTATTTTTTTACACAGGCCATAAAGGAGGCCCGCCTGACTGGCCGGGCAGGCACAGAGACCACAAAGATTAGAAATTATTTTGCCGCCTATGTATTTATTGCCTTGCATTTTCAGTATTTCTGTCGCTGCTGCTTTCATCTTTTGCCCGGCAGGGGTATTTACTCAGGAGTTGCCGTTGAGCTCACAAAAGAGTGAATACAGGATCAGGATTCCACTGCCGGAAACTGATCATGCCGACAGCCTGAAAGCTTTCACTGAAGAAACCGGCAATAAGCTGAGGGCAAACGTTTTTCTCTCCCTCAAAGACGGTAATTACCTCCTTGATGCCGGGGACTACAGAAAGAAAAGCTATGCGCGCAGTAAGCTTTCAAGGGTAAAAAGGGATTACCGGAAAGCCCGGATTGTGAAAGCTGATAACAGCAGCATCATTTTCTTTTCCCTGACATTCATCTCTTTGAATCGGCGAAGTGTCATGCCGTTGAATCCGGTGAGAGAGGCTATATAGGGCATGAGCGTACCGGTTGTCTTTATTCTTTTGATGGCGAATGTTGTCAGTACGGTCCCTCCGATCCGCTGCAGATTGTCCTGCAACTGCTGATAGATGAGGGTGTTCCGTCGCTGGGACACAGGATGATTTGCCTTGGAAGTTACAGTAAACTCGGTGTTGCCATAAGGCCCCATTCAGGTTTTGGAAGCAATGCAGTGCTGGATTTTGCTGAGTAGGTACGAGGTTTAACGGATGAATTTTACTTTTAATCGGGATAAATTTCCGCATTTTTGTTTTACAAGGTTACCTTTTAAATTATTACCTTAGCGCTGTTAATAGATGCGGAAATTTATCCCTTTCGTAGTATATTTGATGAAAATATTTTTCATACATTTGAAAAATGAAAATTTACCAAAAGAAAATTTAGAGAGGGTTGCAGTAAATGATGAAATCCTGATACTTGCCACGAAATATATCAGCGAAAAGGTTGTTGGCCAAACAAGTTTTGATGACTGTATCCACATAGCTACAGCAATAATTTACAAAGCTGACATCCTTTTAAGCTGGAATTTCAGGCATATTGTTAATGTTTACCGAATCAGAGGATATAATGCAATAAATTTACGGATGAATTATCCGGCATTAGAAATTCGTTCACCTAAAGAAATAATGGAGTATGAAGACTAAAGATAAATTACAGGAAAAAGAATTTGACACTGTAAAAACTTTCAGGGAAATAAAGGAGAAAATCGCAAAAGAACTTTCCGGTATGACATTTGAGCAGATCAAAGAATATCTTAAGATAAACAGTATTAAGTTCCAGAAACAATAATGGAGGCACAAGTCAGCAGCGCATAATACCGGCGCACAAGGTTTTGCTGAACCCATCCTTGCATAGTTCTGCCTTTAAAGATGAAAATTAAACTTCGCCTGCGGGAAAATAACCTGTCAAAAACCATAAAAGCAGCTATCTGGAACTTTTAAGGAAAGCGATTCTCCTGAATCTCAACATAGGAAAACAGAGGGATTGCTTTTTTGTGTTATCCGCCGGAAACAATGGTTTTGGGGTAGCAGAGCAGGTGTTTTGTAACCTTTTTGCTGAACACGGAGATGTCGAGGTTGTCGGACAGTTCGGCAAAGTCACTGATCCTGCCGTTTTTCATGAGTATCTTAATTTCATCCTCTTCCGGAAAATAGGCATAGTTGGAGGTTGATCCTGCATACACGAAAAAGCCGGTGTCTTCTTCCTCAACCCCAAAAGCCTGACGCACTTTTTGTTTTATTCTCTCCACATGAAAATAGTCGATGGTTTCCGTGCTCAGTTCACATCTGAACAATTTCCTTTGGATCAGGCTGTTGCAGAGGTAAGAGAGGATTTTGTCCTCATGTCCGGTCCATACTTTAATGGAGGTCAGGATATCGAAGTCGTCAAGTTTGGCGAACAGCTCCAGTGTTTCGGGAACAGACTGAAAATCGTTCAGTGAGATTTCATTTTTCAGAAAAAAATTCAGCGGGGGTGTGGCAAAGAGGCTGTTTCCCGACCTGACCAGTTGTTTTGCCCTTTTCAGGATATGGATAAGCATCATTTCAGCGGCGATCACCGTTTTGTGAAGATATACCTGCCAGTACATCAGCCGGCGGGCCATCAGGAATTTCTCCACCGAATAGATGCCTTTGTACTCGGCCACCAGTTCATTGCCTGCCATATTGAGCATTTTGATGATCCTTTGCGTTCCGATCACCCCTTCCGAAACCCCTGTGAAAAAGCTGTCACGCGTAAGGTAATCGAGCCTGTCGGTGTCCAGTTGTCCGGAGATAAGCTGTGAGAGGAATTTTTTCCTGTGGTCGTGATTAAAAATCCGGATGCCTGTGGTGAGCGCTCCGTTGAAGTGGTTGTTCAGGCAATTCATGAAGAGTCGTGAGAGGTCCTCATGGTTTGTGCCCTGCACGAGCGAATGTTCCAGGGCGTGGGAGAAGGGGCCGTGGCCTATGTCGTGGAGCAGTATGCCGGTAAGCGCCCCGGTTTCCTCATCTGCGGAGATATCGGCGTTTTTGTCCCTGAGAACGGCGATGGCTTCCTGCATCAGGTGCATGGCCCCCAGAGAATGGTGGAAGCGCGTATGCAGCGCCCCCGGATACACAAGGTGGGTAAGGCCAAGCTGTTTTATCCTCCTCAATCTCTGGAAGTAAGGGTGTTCAATAACATCAAAAACAAGGTTTGACGGGATGTTGATGAATCCGTACACCGGATCGTTTACGATCTTTCTTTTATTGTAGCTGCCGGTTTGCGACATTCAGAATGTTTTATCTTTGCTCAAAGATATTTGTTTTTGCTTAACAACACACTGAATACGATAAAATGAAGCCGAAGGCATCAAAAAAGGGCCCGGGTGTGCCCGGCCGGTTTACTGTTCATACTGTTGCATTGATACTGCTGGGTTTGCTGGTGATCATCTTTGCGCTGCGCATGCTCTCGGATGCAGACCTGGGCTTCCATCTGAACGGCGGGCGCTGGATTGTGGAAAACGGCGCCTTTCCTTCAAAAGACACCTACACTTATACCGTCAGTGATAACGGGTACATCAACCTGCACTGGCTTTTCCAGGTCAGCCTCCATGCGGTCCGCGCTGTGGCGGGCTATGAAGGGCTAAGCATTTACAAAGCTTTTCTTGCTTTCCTTGTTTTCCTGATCGTTTATTTCAGGATGAGGGTTTCAGGGGTAAATCCCGTGGTGATGATCCTGCTTTTGTTCATCTCAGTGGTGTGTATCCAGAGCCGCATGCTGATGCGGCCCGAAATGTTCACATACATCTACCTGGGCCTGATGTTGCTGATCCTCGGTTTATATGCTGAGAAACAGAGGGATTACCTGTTTTTTATTCCCGTTATCATGCTTTTGTGGGTAAACTCCCATGGGCTGTTCATCTTGGGCTGGCTCATGCTGGGCGCTTATGCGGCGGGCAAATACATGAAAGAAAGGAAGCCTGACCGGAGGCTGTGGCTCTTTTCCGGTCTGGGTGTTGCGGTATCGCTGATCAACCCCTATTTTATGAAGGGTGTTTTGTTCCCTTTTTACCTGTTCACCCGGTTCGGCAGCGACAGCGTTTTCAGCAACATCATTGAATTCAGTCCGGTTTTTGCTGCAAAAGACAATCTCTCCCTCGACTTCCTCCTTTTTTATTTGCTGTTGGCCCTCTATGTGATTTTTTTTCTTGCAGGGATAAAAAGGAGGAAACTGCACGAATACCTGATCGGGCTGATGTTTATATACCTGAGCATGACTGCAATCCGCAACATTCCGCTTTTTGTCCTGGCGGTACTTCCTTTCACTGCGCAATATATGAGCGAAGCCCTCGACCGCATTTCCGGCAAAAGGGGCATCCGGATCAGGGTTGTTTCAGCCCCCTTCATTTCAATGGCGGTCATTTTATTGGTGTTGACCACTTTTCTGAGGCTTCTCACCAATGCCTGGTACACCGACAAACGGCTGAAGTTCAGGACCGGTTTGGGGCTGGATGTCCTTGAGCAGCCAGTGAGGGCGACTGATTTCATCAACAGGAGCAACATTAAGGGCAGGATTTTAAACGACCTGAATTCCGGAGGATGGCTGGCCTGGGCGACGCGGCAGCCGGTGTTTATCGACGGCAGGCTCGAAGTGATGAAAGAAGATTTTTACAGGGAGTATCTCACCATGCAGCAGGAGGGAGGCCTTGACGCCATGATCAGGAAATACAAGCCCGATGTGATTTTTTTCGACTATGAGTCTAATGTAGCGTGGATCATGCATCTGAGCGCCGGCAAAACCTGGAAGCTGGTGTGGGTGGATGAGGTTGCGGCAGTCTATGTGAGGGCAGACCGATACCCGGAAATTCCGGAATTTGATCTCAATCTCTTGTTAAAAGACAAAAACCTGGAAGTTTTCAGCGAAGCGGTAGCCTGGGAGATTCTGCAGGCGCCGCGGAAACGGGCATTCGCTCACTGGCTCGGCGGCTTCGTTCATCCGTCTGAATACCTGTATCCCGCTTATCTGAAGCCCGGCACTTTTGCCGATATTGCCGGAAACAGTGCGGTGGCCGAAACCCTTTACCTTGAGTTTGCCCGCAGGGACGGCAAGCGGTATTACAATGTTTTCAGCAACATGGGATTGCTTTACCTCAAAACAGAGGATTACCGGAAGGCCGCTTTTTGCTGGAGGTATGTTCTTGACCGTGATCCTGGCAATAAGTTAGCACGCAGGAATCTCAATTACACGGGTTCGATGATCAAACAGTAATTTTTTGCTGATTTGCCACAATTCTTTCCTTTAAAGTTGTACAGGTGATTAATTTTTCTTATTTTTGGTTTCATAAACCTGGTTATTTTATTGTTATGGCCACGATAACGGTAGAACCTGTTTTGCACAGGGATGAGTGGAGATTGAAGTTACTTTTCGATTATAATAAAAAACTAATTGAAAGAGTAAAGGATATGGAAGGTGTCAGGTGGAGCGCCACGATGAAATGCTGGCATATGGCAAACTCAAGGGGCGCTTTGAATCATATTTTCACTCACCTTAAAGGGTATGCATTTATAGATTATTCAGCATTGGTAAAAAAGGGTGAAAAAAGGGATGAAAAAAAGGATGTAACGGAAGCAATAAAGGAACTTAGCCCTGCAACTGAAAACGACAATCAGTTGGTCAAACAGATGAAAGGGTGGATGGAACACATGAGGTACAGCCAGTCAACCATAAATACATACTGCAGCGCTGTGCTGGTGTTTATGAGGTTTCTTAAACCAAAGGCGGTTAAGGATGCTGATAACGAAGATGTTGTGCATTTCGCATCCGAATACATTCTTGTTCATAAATTGAGCGCTTCTTATCAGAACCAGGCGATCAACGCCATTAAGCTTTTTTTCAGAGAGGTGATAAAAAGTGAAATGCAGGTAGATAAGATTGATAGGCCACGCCGTGAGCATAAGTTGCCCAATGTGCTGAGCAGGGAGGAAGTGAAAGCAATTTTGCAGGCGCCGGTTAACCTGAAACACAAGGCAATGCTTTCGCTGATATATGCCTGCGGGTTAAGGAGAGGGGAGTTGCTTAACCTTAAGCCCCAGGACATAGACTCGAAAAGAGGTTTGTTGATTGTCCGCAATGCAAAGGGGAAAAAGGACAGAGTAGTGCCGCTTTCTGATAAGATTATAAAGTTGCTGAGAGAATATTATCTGGTTTGCAGACCAAAATACTGGTTATTTGAGGGACAGCGTTCCGAGGAGAAGTACTCTGAAGAAAGCATCGCCAAGGTGTTGCGTAAAAGTGTCAGGAAAGCAAACATCACTAAACCGGTTACGCTGCACTGGTTACGGCATAGTTTTGCCACCCATTTGCTGGAAGGGGGCACCGATTTGCGGTACATACAGGAAATACTGGGGCACAAGAGCAGCAGGACCACTGAAATTTACACTCATGTATCCACAAAGGAACTGCAAAAAATCAAGAGTCCGTTTGACGATTTATGAAAATCATTATATTTGGGGACTCAAAACAGGTTGTTTTGTGAAAAACTGAAAAGAAACAGAAATGAATAAACCCAACCCAAAGGTACGTTTAGCCACAGATAGAAATGGGAGAAAAACAACCTTTGGTGAGGCTATAAACAAGTTATAGGAAAGCACAAATTCAGCACGTTTAAAAGGAAAGTTCTTTGAACAGTTTGAATACAGGAAATTAAGGGGCAGACGAATAGATTCCATCGCAAAGGGAATAGCCACCGTGAAAGGAAACGCCCTGAAGGAAGTCGCCACGC
>JAFGME010000044.1 GCA_016927695.1 Bacteroidales bacterium | reverse complement strand
TTATTTCAACATGGGTCCCGACCTGTTTATTTACGGAGGGAAACAGCGGGGCACGATGTATGGTGTATTTTCCTTTCTGGAAAACGAGCTTGGATGCAGATGGTACACTCCAACCGTGAATGCGATTCCCGGGAAAGAAGAGTATTCCTTCACTTCCCTTGATCATCGTGAATCACCCGGAATTCAGGTCCGCAATGATTTTTACTATGAAGCATTCGATCCGGTATGGTCAGCCAGAAATAGGATGAATGGCAGGTTATCTGCCGACCAGATAAACCAACCCGGAGGAGTTGAAAGTTATTGGGGAGTACATACGTTTTTCAGATTAATGCCCCCGTCTGAATTCTATGAAGAACATCCTGAATATTACAGTTTGACAGACGGGAAAAGGTTAAAAGAAGGGTGCCAGCTTTGTCTCAGTAACCCGGAGGTTATTCAAACAGTATCCGAACGCATCAAAAAGGTCATGCGCGAAGAGCCCGGTCATATGGTTTATTCTGTGTCACAAAATGACGGCCCGCCTGACAATCCGTGTCAGTGTGAAAAGTGCCAGGCTATAGTGAAAAAATATGGGGGAAAGGAATCGGGAATTCTCATCTGGTTTGTAAACCAGATCGCTAAATCTGTGGAAAAGGAATTTCCGGATAAATACATTGGCACGCTTGCATACCGATACACCCGGGCTGCCCCTCAAGGCATCAGTCCACGCGAAAATGTCGTTATCAGGCTATGCCCGATTGAAGCATGTGTTGCCCATCCTCTGGAAGAATGTCCGGAAAACAGGTCGTTTGTCAAGGACATGCAGGACTGGTCATCTATAGCCCCGCACCTCTATTTTTGGGATTATGTCGTGAACTTCCCGCGTTATCTGTTGCCTTATCCTAATTTTCAGGTCTTACAGCCCAATATAAAGACCTTCAGGAAAAATGACGGCATTGGTGTCATGGAACAGGGAGCCTATCAGGATCGCGGGGGAGAATTTGCTGAATTAAAAGCTTACCTGATAGCGAAACTGTTATGGAATCCCGATGTTAATGTTGACGAAGTAATTGATGACTTTATGCTGGGGTATTACGGAAGATCTGCTCAATACATCAGGCAATATTTTGATCTGTTGCAAAAGCAGATAACCCCGGATTCACACCTTTTCATCAATTTGAAAGCAGATGATCCGATTTTCTCAGAGGAACTTGTGGATGAATCTCTTCGCCTGTTGGACAAAGCCAGGAAAGTTGCTGACAGTAACGAAATAGCGAAGAGGGTAGAATTAGCCACCCTGCCGGTACTGTTCCTGAAGTGCAGTCGTACACCGGTAGTTGCACGCGAAGACGGCACATTCGATCAATTTCTTGAAATCATCCGGGAACAAGGAATAACCCGAATCCATGAATGGGGAGCAAACAATGATCTGAAATCTTTTACAGATTTCGTTCTGAATGCGAAATGAAATCCGGCTGACAGAGCAATACATGTGGACAAAGCAACTTCAGCTATCAAAAAAGAGGCTGGATATTTCCTGTCTCACATCATCCTGTCACCAAGAATTCACTTCAGTTTCTATTATTTCCGTTTCACGAATTTTCCGGAAATCATTTCATGGCCGGCTCTGATTTTTAAAAAATAGATGCCTGGCTTTAAGTCCGCAATATTCATGGCTGAAGCAGCATACTCAGTACCAAGAAGTTGCCCGTAAACACTGTAAACAAGCAAATCGTACTTTCCTTCCGGTTTTACATAAAGCATATCCGAACAGGGGACCGGGTATAGAGAAAACTGCAGTTGGTCAAATTTCATTTTATAGTTGACACTCCCGGTAGAGAGTGCTTTAAAATCGGGTAAGTCGGGTTGCATCACAATATTTTCATGGGTATATGTTTTCTCAATCCATTCCTCCGGATTTCTATCTTCAAAGGCCCACCATGGCATAGCCCACAACCATTTTGCAAAATTGGGGTGATCATGGAAGGTTTTTTCCATATTGGGCAATGCATCCGTTTCTGAAAGAACGACCATTTTATCTGGTGCCAACTCCTGCATCACATCAAAAGCCTCCTGATAAGATTGCGGTCCATGCCAGAATTCGTAAATCCCGGTATCCCGATAATCATAGCCATACAGATCAATACCAACAATATCGCACCACTCGTCGCCCGGGTAATAGGATCTCCGGTAATCCATGTCTTTCTTGGCCGGATTACCAATTCCGGCGGAATAGACCCATATCAGGTTATGCATTTCACGCTCTTTAACGAGGTAATTATACATGATCTTCCAGAGTTTAACCGTATTTTCAGGATTGACTTTGTCTGTCCACCAGAACCAGCCACCATCAATTTCATGCAGCGGGCGCCATATAAGCGGGATATTTCGATCTGTTAACTGTTGCAGGTAATCAGCGTGTTTACGCAGATCTTCCATCATAATACGGTATTCTTCCGTACCCTCTGTTACCATGTTATTAAATTGTTCCTCCGTAAGATCTATCTTGCATGCAGGATAATCTCCCCCACCGGTGAGCGGATTACCCCAGTGCCAGGACATGCCGGGAATGGCATTTTCTTTCTCCCAGACCTCTGTCATCGTGTTGATGTGTGCCTGCACAGTGTTGGCATAAGTGGACGACCAGGCTGTTTTGTGCCATCCGGAAAGATCCTCTTCAACCATGGCCGGATACTCACCTGTAAGTTCCTCCGTCTTTGAGGCATTTTTAGTTCCACGCATCACACCGATAATCTTTTTCTGGTAAATTGTATCAAAATAGTGCAGAAGGGTTTTGGAAATTTTTATCATTTCCGGATCGGCAGGAACAGTTTGTGCAGATACCGGAATCTGAAACAGCATTGCCGAAATGAAAAACAGGATAATTGCAAGTATTTGATTTTTAAAATTCATGAAAACCATTTCAAAATTATTGCCATAAAAATAGGACTATTTTTTACCCCAACCCGATTGGAAAAGATTTAATCAGTAAATATTTGTGTTTTGCACCTGAAATTGATATTTTTCGCAAATAAAAACGTGAATGAAAAAAAATAACATTTTAAGAAGGGACTTTCTGAAAGGATTATCTGCATTACCATTTCTGGGCTGGTTTGCCTTTGGTTTTAAAGATAATATTACGCGGGAAATCACCAAAAAACAGCCGGATTACCATGAAGTACTGAAAATAAAACAACTGGATTCACCCGGGGAGAAATTGATCCCCTCGGCGGCAGTTAACGGAAAGCGACTGCGGTTTGGACTGGTGGGGAACGGATGGCGCGGTGAACAGCTTATGCACACCCTCTCCTATGCACATCCGGAAACCATTGAAAAGAACACTTCAAACGGCAAATTATCCGGTCATTTTCAACAATTTGTCGACAATGAAGATTTAAATATTGAATTTACCGGGGTATGCGATACGTTTAGGGTGTATGCTGACAGGGGTTCCGCTTTTCAGTCGTTGAAGCACGCTTCTCCCCCGGTACGCATGTATGAAACTTACCGCGAAATGATTGCCGACGACTCCATCGATGCAATTATAATTGCCACACCCGATCACACCCACGCGCAGATCGCCATGGATGCAGCCAAAGCAGGGAAACACATCTATCTCGAAAAACCCATGACACACACTATCGAAGAAGCCGTGGAATTGCGCAACGTGGTAAAAGAGACCGGTGTGGTTTTTCAACTGGGCCATGAAAACCGGCAGCAGATGAGCTTTAAAATAGCCCGGGAAATGTATCGCAAAGGGGTTTTAGGAGACGTCACGCTGGTAAGAACAAACACACACCGCAACAGTCCTGACGGCGCCTGGATCCGGAAGCGTCCTTTCGATGATCTTGCGAATGCAGAAACAGTTGATTGGAAGGAGTTTCTTGGAAAAGCAGCATGGGAGCCATTCGACAAAAGAAAATATTTTAACTGGCAGCGATACAGTCAGTTCGGCACAAGTATAACCGGAAATAATTTCTCCCATCAGTACGACTGCATCAACCAGGTGCTTGACCTGGGCATTCCCGATTCGGTTGTTGCCCTTGGAGGTCAGTACTATTACAAAGGGCACGGAGACATCCCCGACGTGTTGAATGCTGTTTTTCATTATCCTGAACGGGGATTGGCGATCATTTACGATGCCTCTCTGAAGCACGGGATATACCGGCCGTCACAAATTCTTGGCTCTGAAGCCAGGATGGACATTGACCGGGAGATCCGGATATTTAAAGACAATGGTTCGAAACGCTACAAAGACATTGAAGCCCATCCCGGGGAACCCATTTATCATTACGAGGCAAATAAAGATGTTGATGCCTTTACCAGTGCAACTGCACAGGCCTATATTGCCGGTGGTTACGGTCCCACCTTTATTGACGGACAGGTAATCGATGCAACCTATTTGCACCTGAAGGAGTGGTTCGATGCCATTCGTACCGGCGGAAAAACCAGTTGTAACATCGATGTCGGCTTTGAAGAAGCCGTTACGTTCAACCTGGCCAATCTTGCCTACAGCCACAAACAAACCGTCACCTGGGATAAAATAAACGAAAAAGCGATCATCGGTTAATTTTTAAAATGTAAAAACTGAGTTCAGAATGAATCATAAACGAGTCCATAGCTACACCGGCTGGCAGATTTTCGGATTAACTCTCCTGAGGGTCCTGATTGGCTGGCATTTTTTATATGAAGGATTGATAAAGATCTATACTCCCGAATGGAGTGCCGGTCCCTATTTATCCGGGGCATTAGGGCCGTTTGCACCGCTTTTCAAAAATATAGCCCGCAACGAAGTCATACTCTCTGCGGTCGATTTTCTTAATGCCTGGGGATTGGTCCTGATAGGCCTGAGTCTCTTTATCGGCTTTTTGACAAAACCTGCCAAACTGTTCGGCATTCTTTTGTTGCTGTTTTACTACCTGGCCTATCCCCCATTCTCCGGATTAGTGGTCGATACCTGGGTGGAAGGAAATTACTGGATTGTCAATAAAAATCTGATTGAGATGGCGGCACTGTTCGTGCTGTACTTATTCCCCACCAGTCAAATAACAGGATTAGCAAGATTTTTTTCAGGGGAAAAGGGTTCCATCCCTGAAGGATAATCCAAATCATTTATCTGGTAAATTCATCCGATAATAAAAATAGTTGTTACCCATGGACCATCAGGTCACTTTGACAGGGGAAGCGGGCCGAAATTTTCGTGAGCGGGAGTCGCTCACTTTAGGAAAAAACGGTCTCGGCTGGTCCTGTTTAAACCCGTTGAAGAATTGCAAATGCCGCTATTTTTGCTATGTTTGTAACCGGTTAATCGAGAAATAAATTTTATCTTATGATAACAATAAAGAAGAGTGTCAGCAGCCAAATCATTTTCCTGTTCCTCCTTTTGGCGGTCCATCCGGTAATGAGTCAGACCCCCGGCAAGAATCCCCTGATCCCCGTACTGAAGGGTGAATGGATAAAATTATGTGACCGTCCGCAGCTGGAAAAGTGGCACTCGCCAAAAGCAGAACCTGTAGACTTCACCGTTTTTCAGGCTGACGATAAGACATGGCATCTGATTTCCTGTGTAAGAAACACGACTCAGCCCGGCAGTGGTCGTTTGCTTTATCGCTGGTCAAGTTCCGGGCTGGAACGTGAAAACTGGACCCCTGAAGGTATTTTCCTCTCATC
>JAFGME010000317.1 GCA_016927695.1 Bacteroidales bacterium | reverse complement strand
TTCTTCTGCGCTGCAAAATTTTCGATATTTTTTTACAAATGGGGGACTTTATAGACAGACACTATTTAGATTGATTTAATTGAAGATTTCGGTGGAAAACTCTCTGCATATGAATTCAAATGGAGAAAGACCCATGCTTCTGCCCCGAAAGAATTCCCGGAGAACTATCCGGAAGCCACATTTCAGGTAGTGACCCCGGTCAGCCTTTTCGAATTCCTTGGATACTAACCGTTCTGTTTACCTGAATTTTTCCCTGGATTCTCCGATGGGCTTACGCCGAATTGTTCCTGAAAACATTTTGAGCCTCATCAGGATGGTAAATTTACACTGCAATGAATAATCAATTCGTCAGTTTAATTATCCTAACCCGGACAAACCAGAACCAAACAGGGGAAACGTGTAACTTTACTGAATGTAACTATTAACTGAAACCCATCATTGCTTACAGAAGGGCAGCATGAGTTATAGATAAAATATCACTATTATCCGACTAATCTTCAAATTTGAGTAAAATGCTCAATAATTGTCTGATAGTCAATTGCTATCATTTAATCTTCAAAAGTCACCCCTCCTAAAATGCAAGTTTTGTTTGCAAAGATGAAACGGTAAACCCGGCTTTTTTCAAGTATTCCCGTTTTGTGCTCCGAAGTAATTCAAATACATCAAGAAGACTAATCAGGTGTATCCGCACCAGTGATGCCACAACGGAATACGCTTTTTTGGTTTGTGCCATTTTTTGGATGATTGTCATTAACAATTGGGCAATTAGCGTACACCAAACCTGCGTACGAATGGCATTTTCGTTCTCCCCGTAAAAATAATGAAGCTGAAAATTCTGTTTCATAATAAACCGTCCAACCGATTGTACCGCATCGATAAGCTTGTAAACTTTCAACCCTCCTTTCTTCTTTCCATCATTTTTCGGGTTTCGCCCAACTCCCTTTAACAGGTCGCTGAACAGCCGGATAGTGGTCGAATCTATCAGCAAAACCTCCTTAAAGGTAAGCCCTAAAGTCCGGCTGTCCGACAAATTTTATTTCCGAATTTTTGCTCATGTTGTGGTAGTTTATCAAAACAAATCTACAACATGGGGCCAAACCTTCGGGGAGTAACCCCAACCTTTATTTTTTTAGTCGTTCAGTAGTGAATAAAATTATTAAGCAATGAACTATTAAAATACTATTTATTTGAGGCAACTTACCTAACTATAATATAACCAAGTTGTTACTCAATATCTTCATAGAAAGTTAAACATATATAAATACATTTTAAAATATGAAATTTACAATAGTTTCGAAATATGGAGCCGGTGAGGATGCATTGTTGCAAATGAAATCAACCGGTTATTTGAAGAAATTCCTGACAAATGTTTTGCCGGATACTATTGAAAGCGATGTCAATATTTAAAAATGAATCCTTAGAGAAATACCTTACAGGTCATTCGACTACATACTCCTCCTGTACTGGCCGCCCACCCGGAACAGCGCCCGGGAGATCTGCCCGATGGAGCAATATTTGGTGGTTTCCATGAGGTATTTAAACATATTCTCATTTCTTACCGCCGCCATTTTCAGCTTTCCGAGCCACTCCTCCGCTTCCGGGGCGTAGATTTTGTGTAGTTCCCTCACGGTGGCGAGCTGCCGTTCTTTTTCTTCCGGGGTAGCCCTGATGACCTCCCCCGGGGTCACCGTAGGAGAACCCTTTGAAGACAGGAACGTATTTACGCCCATAATGGGCAACTCCCCTGAATGCTTGAGTTCTTCATAGTACATTGATTCTTCCTGTATCTTACTGCGCTGGTACATGGTTTCCATGGCGCCTAACACTCCACCGCGTTCAGTGATCCGGTCGAATTCCGAAAGTACCGCTTCTTCCACCAGGTCGGTCAGTTCCTCAATGATGAAAGAGCCCTGGAGGGGATTCTGATTTTTTGCCTGCCCCAGTTCGTGGTTGATGATCATCTGAATGGCCACCGCCCTTCTGACCGACTCTTCCGTTGGCGTGGTGATGGCTTCATCATAAGCATTGGTATGCAATGAGTTGCAATTGTCATAAATGGCATAAAGCGCCTGAAGTGTGGTGCGTATGTCGTTGAAGTCGATCTCCTGGGCGTGTAATGAGCGGCCCGAGGTCTGGATATGGTACTTCAGCTTCTGCGACCTTTCATTGCCTTTGTATTTGATTTTCATCGCCTTGGACCAGATCAGCCTGGCCACTCTTCCCAGCACGGAATACTCCGGATCGAGGCCGTTGGAGAAGAAAAATGAGAGGTTGGGGGCAAATGAATCGACAGGCATTCCGCGTGAAAGGTAATACTCCACATACGTGAACCCGTTGGAGAGGGTCAATGCAAGCTGGGTGACCGGGTTGGCGCCTGCTTCAGCGATGTGGTATCCTGAAATGGACACGGAGTAGAAATTTCTCACCTGGTTTTCCGTAAAATACTCCTGTATGTCGCCCATCATTTTCAGGGCAAAGTCGGTGGAGAAGATACAGGTGTTCTGCGCCTGGTCTTCTTTCAGTATATCGGCCTGCACTGTGCCGCGCACCCTGCAGATGGTGTCGGCCTTGATTCTTTCGTACACATCCCGGGGAAGCACCTGGTCGCCTGTCAGCCCCAACAGCATCAGGCCCAAACCGTTGTTCCCTTCGGGCAGTTTGCCGTGGTAAACGGGTTGTTGGCTCCCTCTTTCCCTGAAAAATCCGTCTATCTTTTTTTTCACCTCTTTTTCAAGGCCGTTTTGCCTGATGTAAATTTCGCACTGCTGGTCGATGGCTGTATTCATAAAATAACCCACCAGCGTTGGCGCCGGGCCGTTGATGGTCATGGAGACCGAAGTTTTGGGATCGGCCAGGTTAAACCCGGAATAAAGCCTTTTGGCGTCGTCGAGGCTGGAGATCGACACTCCTGCATTTCCAATCTTACCGTAAATATCCGGACGCAGGTCGGGGTCTTCCCCGTACAGGGTCACACTGTCGAATGCGGTTGACAGGCGTCGTGCAGGCATTCCCACGGAGAGGTAGTGAAAACGTTTGTTGGTTCTTTCAGGCCCCCCTTCGCCGGCAAACATGCGGATCGGGTCTTCTTCCTCCCGTTTGAAAGGAAAAACGCCGGCGGCAAAGGGAAATTCACCGGGTACATTCTCCCGGAGGTTCCATCGGAGGATACCCCCCCAGTTTTTATATCGCGGAAGTACCACTTTAGGAATCTTTGTATGTGCCAGCGACTCGGTGTGGGTTTTAATACGGAATTCCTGCCCGCGTACACTGAAGGAAAAATATTCCCCTTTGTATGAATTGACCTTCTCTTCCCAACGGTCGAGGATTTCTTTATTATAGGGATCCAGGTCCAGTTCCGTCTGTCGGTATTTCTCATTGAGCAATTCTGTAAACATTTCTGTGCCCATTTCGCTTTGGGGTAAGGCGTCCAGCGTTTTCCTCAGGGCATAAAGACGTTCCGCCACCTCTGCCTGTTCATCGGCCCACTTGTTATAATTTCTGATGGTTTCAGAGATTTCTGAGAGATATCGCGTTCTGTGCGGAGGGATAATATAAATTTTTTCAGGAAGTTCTTCATTTCCGGCAGGCCTGGCGCTGAATTTTTTCCCTGTTTTTTCAGTGATCTTACTTATGATGGCCCTGAAGAGGGTGTTGACTCCCGGATCGTTGAACTGTGAAGCGATGGTGCCGTAAACGGGCATTTCATCGGTTTTTTTATCCCAGAGCTGATGGTTTCTCTGGTATTGTTTTCTGACATCCCTGAGGGCATCCAGACCGCCCCTTTTATCGAATTTATTAAGCGCTATGAGGTCGGCGAAATCGAGCATGTCAATCTTCTCAAGCTGTGTGGCCGCCCCGTATTCGGGGGTCATCACATACAGGGAGATATCGCTGTGGTCGATGATCTCCGTATCGGACTGCCCTATTCCCGAGGTTTCCAGGATGATAAGATCGAAACCTGCCGCCTGGACAATGATTTCAGCATCTTTCACATATTTCGACATGGCCAGGTTCGACTGCCGTGTGGCTAATGAACGCATGTAAACCCTCGGATCATGGATGGAGTTCATCCTGATCCTGTCGCCAAGCAGCGCCCCGCCGGTTCTGCGCTTCGACGGGTCAACGGAGATGATGGCGATGGTTTTTTCAGGATACTCTTCAAGAAAACGCCTGACGATTTCATCTACAAGGGAAGACTTTCCCGATCCGCCGGTTCCTGTGATGCCCAAAACAGGCGACCTGCCGGCCTTGTTGGTTTTTTCCAGCCCTTCAATAAACTCCTTTATCGAGGCGGGTAAATTTTCTGCAGCAGAGATCAGCCTGGCAATGGAATTGATGTCTTTCCTCTCAATATCTTTCTTTTTGATGCTTATATCAACGCCTGTGGGGAAATCCGACTTCTTCATCACATCGTTGATCATACCCTGAAGTCCCATCTCCCTTCCGTCGTCAGGGGAATAAATCCGTGTTATCCCGTAATTGTGCAACTCCTCCTGCTCCTCCGGAAGGATCACTCCGCCGCCTCCGCCAAAAATCTTTATGTGGCCGCAGCCCTTTTCCTGCAAAAGGTCATACATGTATTTAAAAAATTCCATGTGTCCGCCCTGGTAAGAGGTGATGGCAATGGCCTGGGCATCTTCCTGCTGTGCACAATCCACAATCTCCTGCACCGACCTGTTGTGGCCTAAATGGATCACCTCAGCGCCCGTCGATTGCAGCATGCGGCGTATTATATTGACAGCCGCATCGTGGCCGTCGAAAAGGGATGCCGCCGTCACTATCCTGATGTGGTTTTGAGGCTTGTAAGCTTCCTGTTTCTCCATCCTTGTTGTGTTTATCATATCAATGTGCTGCAAATTTAACGATTTGTGGGGATTGGAGAAAAACGGCCTCATTTTTTATTTGACTGTAAGTATTCTGTAATTTATTTTAATTCTAAATAACATATTTTATATTATTGTATGTGAAATTCTAAACGAAAAAATATGGACAAACAGATAGCTTTTATCATTGCCGTGGTCATCACCCTTGCTGTTTTTGGCTGGACTATGAAGCGGATCATCTCCTTTTTCAGAATCACAAAACCCTTTCCTGTAAAAGATTTCGGCAAGAGGTTCAACCTGATGATGAAAGTGGCCATCGGGCAAAGCAAGATTTTCAGGTTTCCTTTTACGGGCATCCTCCATGCCCTTGTATTCTGGGGTTTTTGTGTGATCCTCATCGGAAGCATTGAAATGATCATCGATGGGTTGACAGGCGCCGACCGGGTACTGAGTTTTTTGGGCGTGTTTTATGATTTTATCATAGCGTCGGGCGATATCTTTGCCTTTGTTGTCGCCATTGCCATACTTTTTTTCATGGCCAGGCGGCTGTTTGTGAATGTTAAGCGTTTCACCGGCGCCGAAATGAAACATAAATCGCATCTGGATGCCAACATAGCCCTGACCCTTATTTTCCTCCTCATGATTTCTCTTCTGGGAATGAACATCTGGTATTTCATCCTGCATCCCGACAGCCGGGAGGGATATTATCCGGTGAGTATGTTTATTGTGAGAAATATGATATCCGCTCACCCGATGGATCCTGTGGCAGCGCATACCATGCATGAGGTGTACTGGTGGTCGCACATACTGCTGGTTTTCATTTTTGCCAATGTGCTGCCCTATTCAAAGCATTTCCATGTGTTCATGTCGGTACCCAATGTATTTCTATCAAGAATGGAACCGTTGGGATACCTGCCCAATATGCCTGAGATCACAAAGGAGGTGAAACTGATGATGAATCCTGACACCGCTTTTGCCCCTGCACCAGAGGGTGAACAGCCGGTGAGGCGCTTCGGGGTGCTTGATGTGGAAGATATTACATGGAAAAACTATCTTGATTCGCTGGCCTGTACCGAATGTGGACGGTGCACCTCGGTTTGTCCCGCCAACCTGACCGGCAAGCAACTGTCGCCCCGTAAAATCATGATGGATGTGAGGGCCAGGATGAAGGAAAAGGGGCCGGGCATTGTGCATAAAGGGAAAGATTTCTCCGACAATAAATCACTGATCCGAAACCACATCACCGAAGAGGAGCTGTGGGCCTGCACTACCTGCAATGCATGTGCACAGGAGTGTCCCATCAACATCAACCATCCCGGCCTGATTGTGGATATGCGCCGGTACCTGGTGATGGAAGAGTCGAAAGGTCCGGGCGGGCTCAATGCCGTTTTCTCCAACATTGAGAACAACGGCGCTCCATGGCAGTTTTCACCGCAGGACAGAATGCTTTGGGCCGAGGGGCTGGAAGCGCCGCTGATGGCAGAAAAAATGGCCAAAGGCGAAAAAGCGGAATATCTTTTCTGGGTAGGATCAGCAGGCGCTTTCGACGACAGGTACAAAAAAGTCACCCGTGAGTTTGTGAAAATACTGAATTATCTTAAAGCAGACTATGCCGTGCTGGGCACTGAAGAAACCGACAGCGGCGATGTGGCACGGAGAGCAGGAAATGAAATGCTTTTCCAGATGCAGGCCCTCATGAACATTGAGATAATGAATTCATATAAAGTAAAAAAGATCGTCACCTGCTGCCCTCATGACTACAACACGCTCAGGAATGAGTACCCCGACTTTGGGGGTCATTATGAGGTGATCCATCATACACAGTATCTTCAAAAGCTGATCAGGGAAGGCAAAATCAGAATGGAAGGGGGGCCTTTTGAAAACAAAAAGATCACTTTTCATGATCCCTGCTACCTGGGAAGGGCCAACGGAGAATATCTGGCTCCGCGTGAAGTCCTGGATGCCATCCCGGCCACACGGGTGGAGATGAAAAGAAACAAAAGTTTTGCTTTATGTTGCGGCGCAGGGGGAGGACAGATGTTCAAGGAAGCCGAAAAGGGGAACAAGGAGGTATTCATTGAGCGTATTGAGGATGTCCTGGAAACCGGGGCCGACATCGTTTGCACTGCCTGTCCATTCTGTATGGTAATGATGACAGACGGCATCAAATACAAAAACAGGGAAGAGGAGGTGAAGAACTACGACCTGGCCGAGCTGGTGTCGATAACACTGGGGTTGTAGGCGCCGGAGACATGGATTGCGTGGAAATGGGCCGATATGAAAGAACAGGGAGACTGCTCAAAAACCGGATATGTACATAAATCCGTATTCTTCTCCTGATAACCATTGCAGGCGGCATGCAATATGAGCCGCTGTTTCCTTGTTTTACATTTGTCCAATCAGGGTGGTAAACCGGTTTCTCCCCTGTTATTGGCTTACTCAGGCCCATGCTGTGAATTTTGGATAATGCAATCTTACATCATATTAATAAAAAAAGCAAGAAAAATGGTATAAAATTCGAAGTAAAACATATATTTTGAAATTGAATAGCACAAGTTTCATTGGATCCGCCCGGAGGTTTCCACAATTCGGCGCTTTCAGTTTTATATCGCTACTGAATGGGTTTGTGAAAAAAACCATGCTACATATTGCGGCATAACTGCTTCTGACAGAAAAACGGTTTGCTTTTTTAATAAAAAGCATTTTAGTTCATCCCTGCCACTTGCAGCAGCAGGGTTTCCCAGCGCAGTCCGCCCTCTTTTTTGCCCAACCTCACGATGATGATGTTTTTTTCAGGATAGATATAAATATACTGCCCTAACAAGCCCGAAGCAAAAAAGTCGTTTTGAGGCCGCAACACAAGCTTCACCGGGAGGCCCTCCCGGGTGTGGCCTGTATATTCTTTGTACAGACCTTTGTAGTCAACGGTGTCGTTATAAAATTCATATCTCCGGTTATGCCACCACTGGTAGCTGTATTGGAAGTCGTTTACAGGCCCTGAAAAAGTCACTGATTTGGTCACCCATTCAGCCGGAACGATACTGTTTCCCTCCCATTGGCCGTGGTTCAGATACAGCCTGCCGAAGCGGGCATAATCCCTGGCGATGGCATTAAGGCAGCAAAATGCTTTTACCGTGCCGTGCTTTTTCGAGTCGATGCTCCAGGTGGCAGGAGATTCCATACCGAGAGGTTTCCATAGCTTTTCCTCAAGGTAATCCGAAAGCGGTTTGCCGGTAGCGCTTTCCACCACCATACCCAGCAACTGGCTGTCCACGCTTTTGTAATGGAATACGGTTCCCGGAGGATGCGCCGGCTTTAATTTCCTGATATATTTACGGAGGTTTCGTCCGTAATAGTACTTACCCACATCGGCGAAAGGATTTAAATAGCCTTCATTGAATGCAATGCCCGACCTCATATCCAAAAGATGCGCAATGGTGAGGTGAGGGAAAAGGCTTGCCGGTAAGTCCGGGATATATTCTTTAACAGGGTCATCCACGCTTCTGATCCGCCCTTCCTGAATCGCTATTCCGGTGAGCGCCGAAACGAATGCTTTCGACATGGAAAAGGAGGGAACCACCGATGTTTCATCATATCCCCGGAAGTATTCCTCCATCAGGAGGCTGTCGTTACGGATGAAGAGGAAGGCCAGGGTTTGGGTTCTGTCAAGGGCTTCATCCCAGGGGTAATATTTCCCATGAATAAAAACGGAGTCAGGCAGTTTAACCTTGTCCGCATCCCCTTCAACGAAACTGAAACCGGTAGCCGGGCTGTTTTCCACCGTAAATGACTGAAACTTTTTATGGTCGTTGATGTCGGCAAAATTCCAGAAAAAAAAACGGGCGATATGACAGGAAGGAAGCAGTAAGATCAATGCCAGTGCGGGGAGGAATTTTTTTATCCGAGGGTATATCAAATGGTTCATCAATGGAATATATTTATCTAAACAACCTGTACATTTCCATTTCGGGGTCATCTGCTAAGGGAGTGCAATGCAAAATCCGGAGTTAAAAACCTTCGGGACATGCATGCTATGCAACAAAAGGCGGCGCTTTATCCTTCGGCTTTCAGATCCTTTACCGCGCGGATAAGATCGGGCAGCACTTTATGCACATCCCCTACCACGCCATAGTCTGCCGTTTCAAATACGGGCGCATCGGAATCCTTGTTGATGGCTACGATGCATTTGGATGAGCTCACCCCGGCCATGTGCTGAATGGCGCCCGATATTCCGCAGGCAATATACAGGTTTGGGGCGATGATCTTTCCGGTTTGTCCCGTATGCTCTTCGTGAGGCCTCCAGCCTTCATCGGATACCGGCCGTGAACAGGCCAAAGCTCCGCCTAACAATCCTGCCAGCTCTTCAAGGGGACCCCAGTTCTCAGGTCCTTTCATCCCCCTGCCGCCCGAAACAACCACCTCGGCATCGGTAAGAAGCACCTTACCGGTGATCTTGTTTACCTCTTTTACCTCTGTCCTGAAATCCTCAGGAGCCAGTTCCGGCATAAAGGGTTCCACTGTGGCATCTCTTCCGTTTTCAACGATATGAAAGGAGTTCTGGGCCAGAGTAAGCACCGCACTTACAGAATGTACCTTAACATGGGCAAAGGCCTTTCCCGTGTACACTTTTTTCATCACGACAAGAGGATCATATTGTGAAGGAAGGGCGCAAACGCCTGCCACCAGGCCGGCCTTCATCCTGACCGCCACCCTGGGTGCAACGGCTTTGCCGGTAAGGTTATTGCTCAACACCACCACTGTGGCATTTACTTTCTCAGCAGCCTGGGTGATGATGCTGCTGTATGCGGAATTGCTCAGGATTTTCAGCCTTGGGTCTTCTGTTTTCAGGATAAGGGAAGCGCCATACCGGCCAAGTTTTTTCAACTCATCATCTTCCACATTTCCAATGGATACACAGACCACTTCCTTTCCAAGCCGGTCTGCAACGGCTTTGGCATAGGAAAGCAATTCAAAACTCAGTTTCTTGAATTTACCTTCCCAGTTTTCAACGTAAACTAACACTGCCATTGTATACTGATTTTTGTGTAATGCAATTAAATTACTTTCGCTTCGGTGTGAAGAAGGTTGACCAGCTCTTTCATGTTTTCAGGATCCACTTTTTTGCAGGCAGCCTTTGCGGGCGGAAGCTCATACCCGACAAATCCGGTAAGAGATTCTGCCTCTGCGGGCTCCAGTGTTTTCAACGGCTTGGTGCGGGCCATCATAATACCCCTCATGGAAGGGATTCTGGGTTCAAGGGCAACCCCTTTCTGGATGATGGCCACAAAGGGCAGTGGTGTGCCCACCACCTCCGAACCGCCATCGATCTCCCGTTTCAAAACCACATTGCCGCCATCAATATCGATCCTGGATACGGATGACACCGAATCTATTCCGAGGAATTCGGCCACCATGCCTCCCACGGCAGAACCATTGTAGTCGCTCGATTCGATTCCGCTGATGATCATGTCGTAACCCTCATTTTTCACCGCTTCAGCAATCTGGAAGGCAACGTAATATGCGTCTTTGGCTTCGGCATTAACGCGGATGGCGTCATCGGCGCCGATAGCCAGCGCCTTCCTGAGGGTCGGTTCAGAAGTCTGAGGGCCAACCGTGATCACGCTGACTTTCTCAATGGCTCCTCCCGAGCCTTCCTTCAGCTCCAGCGCCCTTGTGAGGGCCAGTTCGTCCCATGGATTGATGATCCACTGAACGCCCGTGCTGTCAAACTTCGTATTCCCGTCAGTAAACCTGATCTTCGTCGTTGTGTCGGGAACGTTACTTATACATATCAGAATTTTCATAATTATTGTTTATTGTTCGATTGAATCCACAGGGGGCAATTTTAATCCCTTAGCAAAGCCCTAGATATCACAATCTTCTGGATTTCCGAAGTGCCTTCGTATATCTGGGTCAGCTTGGCTTCACGCATCAGTCGTTCCACGTGGTATTCCTTAACGTAGCCATATCCGCCGTGTATCTGGACGGCTTCGGTGGTTACTTCCATGGCGATATCCGCAGCATAGAGTTTTGCCATTGAGCTGGCAAGACCGTAAGGCCTGCCCATATCTTTCAGCCAGGCTGCTTTCAGTGTCAGATTTCTGGCATTTTCAACTTTTAAAGCCATGTCTGCCAGTTTGAAGGCAATGGCCTGATGACAGGCAATCTCCCTTCCGAAAGCTTTTCTTTCCTTGGCGTATCTGGCCGACCGTTCAAGGGCTCCGGCGGCAATACCGACAGCCTGTGCCGCAATGCCAATCCTGCCCCCTTCGAGTGTTTTCATGGCAAAGCTGAAACCGAACCCATCTTCTCCAATCCGGTTTTCTTTCGGGATTTTTAAATCGGTAAACATCACCGAATGGGTGTCGGAACTTCTCATCCCCATTTTATCCTCATGAGGTCCCAGGGATATGCCGGGAGTGTTTCTCTCGATGATAAAAGCATTGATGCCATGGTGTTTCTTTTCGGGATGGGTTTGTGCGATCAAAATATAATAATCGGCGCACTGTGCATTGGTGATCCAGTTTTTGGTGCCGTTGACGAGGTAATGGTCATCCTTTTCTTCTGCAAGGGTACGCTGCATACTGGCATCAGAGCCTGCTTCAGGTTCCGAAAGCAGGAAAGCGCCTATTTTCTCACCTGTCCCAAGGGGCTTCAGGTATTTTTCTTTGATGAAATCGCTGCCCCATTTCTCCACCCCATGACAGACGAGGCTGTTATGTACCGACATGATTACCGCCACCGCCGAATCCACCGCAGATATCTCTTCCATGGCCAGGCAATATGAAACCGTGTCCATGCCGCCGCCGCCGTAAGCAGGGTCAACGGTCATCCCCAAAAATCCCAGTTCCCTCATGGTTTGCACATGCCTGTGGGGAAATTCTGCTTTGGCGTCACGTTCCAGCACATCCTGAATAAGTTCCCTCTGTGCAAAGTCCCTGGCCGCCTGCCTGATCATTTGTTGTTCTTCCGTAAAATCAAAGTTCATGTTTAAAGTTTATTTACCGACAATTGGGGTTCAGCTTTCAAAAATAGACAAATATTTTACAAAGAATCAACTGTGAAGCAAATAACAACTTCTTTTTTGCACCCTGTTCAGAATTTCAGCCCTGAAAGCATTCCGATCGAAGTATTAAACTCATCCATGATCTCCCTCACGATTTCCTCCGCAGGTCTGATGGTGTGTATCGTTCCGGAAACCTGTCCGATCTCTAGTTCACCTTCTTCCATATCGCCTTCGAACATTCCCGTTTTTGCCCTTGCCCGGCCCAGGATGGCTTTTAATTCTTCATGGCCGGCTCCATTCTCCTCAGCCTCTTTAACTTTATCGTAAAAGGCATTTTTCAGCAGCCGGACCGGCACCACCTTTTTGAGGACAAGGCTTGTGGCCCCGTCGCCGGCCCTGATGACTGCCTCCTTGAAGTTCGGGTGGGCAGAGGATTCCACTGAGGCGACAAAGCGGCTTCCCACCTGCACCCCTTCGGCGCCCAAAGCAAAAGTGGCAGCCATTGCTTTGCCCGATGCGATGCCCCCGGCTGCAATGAGGGGAAGGCTGACTGCCTCCCTCACCATCGGCACCAGGGCCATGGTAGTGGTTTCTTCAGCGCCGTTGTGCCCTCCCGCTTCAAAACCCTCGGCCACAATGGCGTCCACACCCGCCTCCTGACATTTAAGCGCAAATTTCACGTTGGCCACCACATGAACCACGGTGATCCCTTTTTCCTTTAAAAAGGAAGTGTATTTTTTGGGGTTGCCTGCAGAGGTGAAAACGATTTTCACCCCTTCGTCAAGAATGACCTGAATATGATCGTCGGTTTGGGGGTAAAGCAGGGGAATATTCACCCCGAAAGGCTTTCCGGTGGCAGCCTTGCATTTCCTGATGTGATCGCGCAAAACATCCGGGTACATCGATCCCGAGCCGATAAGCCCCAGTCCGCCGGCATTGCTGACCGCCGATGCCAGCTCCCAGCCGCTGCACCAGATCATTCCCGCCTGCACCAGCGGGTACCTGATGTTGAATAACTGTGTAATTCTGTTCATGTAAACCGTTTTACCTTCAAAAGTATTAAACAATGGTATTAATATCTTAGAGGATGTAAAAATTTTGAAGGATATTATGCTGATGTAATTGGATACGAGGGCGCGAAGCTTCTGAATTTCACCAGGCGGTGAAATAAAATGTGGTCCTGTGAGCTGCTTTGTGCCGTTGATGCCTTGTTGGGGAACATAACCATATCTATCGATTGTGATTTATTTTCAGATTGTATCCCCGCCTGTCCAGGTTATGGCCAAAGGGAGGCGGGCAGGTTTGAAATATTGATAAGCAACGCTGGGATTTACACTTCGTCAAGATTTTATAATAAAAAAAAGAAGTAATCAGGGGAAATTGCGATAAAAAGTTGACCTGTGGATAATCCTTTTAAAGATAATGGAGTTCCCGGAGATTTCAACTCCAATCCGAAAGGGAGCAATTTCAATCCTCGCCTCAGAGGGATATTGCCTGAGCCATTTAAATCCGGGTATATTTTCAGGCTTGTCTGTTTTTGCAGCAAATTCAGTAACAAACTCAATATTTTCAATATACTTGATCTGACCAATATTAGACAGGTCATTAAAAAAGGCTTTTCGATATTTTACTATCATTTGTTGAGGCCTTTTTTTATTTTTTTAAACTCATTTAATCCATCTGAATATGATAAAAGTGGGGTTTTATCAGCCTTTTTCATTTCGGCAATCAAAAAATCATCTGCTAATATTTCAAAGTCTGATTTTGAAATCCGATCAGATACTTTTAATACCCCCTTAACCATTTTCAGAGCCTGTTTTACTTTGGATTTATCAGAGTTTTTATCCAGGTGCACAATTAATCTTTCCATTCTACATTTGTTTTATCAAAAGTACAAATTTAATTAAAGCCAAATGAAAATGTTGTGATTTGCTTTCAAATTGTATCCCCGCCTGCCCGGCGGGCAGGTTTGAAATATTGATAAACAACTTGCACATAACGATCCGCGGCTATGATTAGGTGCGGATTGCGGGTTGCTTTCCTGTCGAAAAGCACCAAAGCCGTAGCGGGGCAGAAACCTTGATTATCCGCACCGAAACCGCACTTAATTATATACGCTGTTATGCCGTCGTGTTTTGTAGTTCATTTATTTTTTGCTGAAAGCGAAACACTTAAATTCATTATCATCTTTTTGGTCATATCGTGTCATATTGCACAACATTTCCTCGTCTGGATTGTCATCATTTTTACAGATTAAACACAAAGTCGGCTTTTTTATCAAGTCGGAATTTATCTCGTATCCGTCATCATCGAAAAACCCAGCAATTTTGGCAGGGTCAATGTCATCTATGTGTCTGCGACCTTTTTTATTTTCTCTTTTCTTAATTGCGGAATCAATTTCATAATCATCTGTCGGATAACTCTCGCCTGTAATACAAGTGTAGCAACTGTTCCCAACAGATGCCGATCCAATTACCCAGATGTCATTTCCACAAGAACAATTGATTCCATTTTTATAATCATTTAATGCAGATTCCAAGCGTTTCCTTAAATCCGCTTCTTTCTCAGTCGGATTATTCTCCAAATGCATTGCTATATACTTGTCTGTCGTTATTGGTATAAATCCCATTTTCCAAAATATTTGTCTGTACAGTTATTAATAAAAAAGTCCAAAATTATGCCTTTTTTAATCTATCAAACGTGTCTAAACGTAACCTTTAACATGCGGCATAACTTCTTAGTGTTTTATCCGCCGTCCCCCCAAACCGAAAGTCAAAGATAGAGAAAGAAGTCTGTATTAATGAGATTGTAAGTAAAAAAAATGAAGGGGGGATGGAGGATAAAACAGAGTTGGACTTTACCGCGGGCGCTATGGGTATTCTTTTAGTGCTCTTTTATGTTTGTGGTTTGTAATCGTGCAAAGATTATTCAAATTGAGTTTCTTTATTGTATGACAATTGCTCATCATCAGTAAATTTAGTCATTACCGGGCATAGCTCTTCCATGATGGTTGTGTTAGCCATTTTGAAAAGGGCAATGCCAAAGAACGATTCAATCGTTTTTAAACGTTAACCTGAAAGCGCTACCGGCATCATCTTTCCTTTGCCGCACAACGGACAAACGGATGGATTTTTGCCTGTAATGACCTGCCACACATCGCTTGCAGGCAACCCTTCAAGCTGAGGTAAAAATGTTTCTGTTTCGATCAGCGAAAAACAGGTTGCTAATTTTGATTTGGCGTTGCACTGCGCCAGTAAACCAAAATACCTGATCTTATAAAACCCGCAGGGCAGCACATGCCTGAGAAAACGTTTGATAAACTCTTCAGCATCCAGCGTCATCTGCTTATCGAACTGACCGCTTCGATAGTCTTTGTACCGGAAGGTTACCTTACCATCCTTTTCTTGGATGATCCTGTGGTTTGAAATAGCTACCCTATGGGTATAATTACCCAGGTATTCTATTACCCTTTCGGGACCTGCAAATGGATTTTTAGCATATACAACCCACGGTTTTGCATACATCATGCTTTTAAGCTGCTCAAAGCTGCTTAAATCATCAGGTAGCCTGACCTTGTTTTTGGAGACCGCTTCTTGGATCAGCCTGCTCAGCAATCCCCTGAAGAGTTGACTCAATACCTTCACAGGCAAAAAGAACTTCCTGCCCGATGGTATCCATTCCATCCCGTCTTCCGACAATCCTCCAGCCGGGACAATCATGTGGATGTGGGGGTGATAGGTCAGGGTTTGTCCCCAGGTATGCAAAACAGCGACTGCACCAGTCTGCGCCCCGAGATACTTCGGGTTGGCAGCACAAATCCTCAACGCTTCACCGGCAGCTTTGAACATCAAACCATAAGCGATATGCTGATTGATGTAAAATGTTTTGTGCAAACACTGTGGAATGGTAAATACGATATGAAAGTACCTCACCGGAACCAGGTTGGCTTTCAGTTTATCCACCCACTGCTCTTGTTTAATGAACTGGCACTTTGGGCAGTGACGGTTGCGGCAGGAATTATAGGAATTACGGATATGCCCGCACTGATCGCACTTATCAGCATGTCCTCCCAGCGCTGATGTCCGGCAGTTTACAATAGCCCCATAAGCCTTGGCTTGTTCGGGACACAAATTGTGCTTTTTTAGAAAATCCTCCCGATGCCTGCCGAAAATATCGGCAAGCTCGGTGGTTTGCTTCTTGTTTTCCATAACTCCCGGCTTTAAATGTTCATCTCATCCAGCGGAGAGGTAATACTCCCGGGATGGATATTGGCAATATGAAGATAGATGGATGTGGTCTTGATAGAGTTATGACCCATGAATTGCTGAATCAGCCGGAGGTTAACACCCTTTTCCAGTAAATGGGTGGCAAAACAATGGCGCAGGGTATGAAATGATATCCTCTTTTTGATCCCTGCTCTGCCGGCAGCCAGCTTGGCAATTTTATTCAAGGTTTCCGCAGCAAGGCATTTGCCCTTTTTACCCGATACTTCAAACAGATAATTCACCGGACGTTCAAGTTTGTAATACATCCTGAGCAGATCGAGGGCTTTCTGCGACAGGATGGTGTAACGGTCTTTCTTCCCTTTTCCTGCTGTCACCTTCACGCGCATTTGTTTTGAATCAATTGCATCGGGTTTAAGGGTTCGAACTTCATCGCGCCTTAATCCTGACGAATAGGTCAACGCCAGCAAGGCTTTGTGCTTGATGTTGCGGGTTTGGCAAATCATCTTCTCAACCTCCTCAACGGTGAGAACAGCAGGCAGTTTTTTCTCCCGCCGGGGACGTTTGATCCTCACAGGTTCCCACTCTCTGCACAGAATATCAACCTGCATGATCTTAAAAGCGCTGATGCTTTGGTTAACCATGGATACGGAAATCTTATCCTCCATGATCCGGTGATAAAGAAAATCCTTGAATTGTTGGGTGGTAATTTTGTCAAGCGGTAAATTGTAAAAATTTTCTACCTTTGACATGGAAGCCGAATAGCTTCTAATGGATCGCTCACTGTAGTTGCGAAGCTGCATCTCGCGGACCATCCGCTCGATGAGTAAAGGATTATGAACTTTCATTTTTTGTTATTTTAAGATTTAGCACCCTAAAATTAGCAAAAAATTACCGCCTCCGTAAGGGGGCGGTTTAGTTCAACTATTGTATAACCAAACCATGTTGTGATTTGCTTTCAAATTGTATCCCCGCCTGCCCAGGTTATGGCCAAAAGGAGGCGGGCAGGGTTGAAATATTGATAAACAACGTAAGGTGCCACCGCAAGCTGTTGATGTGGGTTGTGATTTGCTTTCAAATTGTATCTTTGACGTATTGATAAACAACGTCATATGATGAAAGCGAACCATGTACCGTGTTGTGATTTGCTTTCAAATTGTATCTTTGACGTATTGATAAACAACCAAAACATCAGAATGAAAAAACCAGGTGCCGTTGTGATTTGCTTTCAAATTGTATCTTTGACGTATTGATAAACAACCTGCGCCACAAAATTCACATGGCTTGTAAGTTGTGATTTGCTTTCAAATTGTATCTTTGACGTATTGATAAACAACACCCCCAAAATAATGCCTCCTCCATTTGTGTTGTGATTTGCTTTCAAATTGTATCTTTGACGTATTGATAAACAACCTGTTTTGCTGTCAACCGTTGTTACGGTTAGTTGTGATTTGCTTTCAAATTGTATCTTTGACGTATTGATAAACAACTGGATCCGTGAGAATTCTCCTGAGCTTACAGTTGTGATTTGCTTTCAAATTGTATCTTTGACGTATTGATAAACAACATAATCCCTCATTTGTGATTCTGTTTCAGTGTTGTGATTTGCTTTCAAATTGTATCTTTGACGTATTGATAAACAACAATAGTTAAAAAATCCTGCAAGTTTCACCCGTTGTGATTTGCTTTCAAATTGTATCTTTGACGTATTGATAAACAACATTTGCGTCATGTCTATGTCTTTTTTTTTAGTTGTGATTTGCTTTCAAATTGTATCTTTGACGTATTGATAAACAACAAGGGGCAGCCGGCAAGTGACGAGGAAACGGTTGTGATTTGCTTTCAAATTGTATCTTTGACGTATTGATAAACAACGCATAGGGGACTGCCGGTCATACATTAATAGTTGTGATTTGCTTTCAAATTGTATCTTTGACGTATTGATAAACAACTGTAAGCAGGTATTATCAGAGAAGGGTACAGTTGTGATTTGCTTTCAAATTGTATCTTTGACGTATTGATAAACAACAAGGTACTCAAAATAGAAAATAGTGAGCTCGTTGTGATTTGCTTTCAAATTGTATCTTTGACGTATTGATAAACAACCAATACCGCCTTATACTTTCGACACACCGGGGTTGTGATTTGCTTTCAAATTGTATCTTTGACGTATTGATAAACAACTGGCCATCTCACGGTTGAATTCCCATTCGAGTTGTGATTTGCTTTCAAATTGTATCTTTGACGTATTGATAAACAACATTCCGAGAAATATTATACAAGAGCTTGTTGTTGTGATTTGCTTTCAAATTGTATCTTTGACGTATTGATAAACAACGGGATAACCTTCGTCATCCAGCAGAACATCGTTGTGATTTGCTTTCAAATTGTATCTTTGACGTATTGATAAACAACGCCGGGTATGCCGAAAGAGTTGGCAAGGTGGTTGTGATTTGCTTTCAAATTGTATCTTTGACGTATTGATAAACAACAACAAAACACGCAATAAGTATGCCTCCAAGGTTGTGATTTGCTTTCAAATTGTATCTTTGACGTATTGATAAACAACTATATTTTTCACTTATACCACATTGAAATGGTTGTGATTTGCTTTCAAATTGTATCTTTGACGTATTGATAAACAACATGAGCCAATAATTTCAATTATCAATCCATGTTGTGATTTGCTTTCAAATTGTATCTTTGACGTATTGATAAACAACACCGACTGCGAACATGAAGCAGCTGGTGTAGTTGTGATTTGCTTTCAAATTGTATCTTTGACGTATTGATAAACAACATTGCCGTCCCCTTCTCATTTCCAAGCACAGTTGTGATTTGCTTTCAAATTGTATCTTTGACGTATTGATAAACAACTGTCCCGGGGTTGCCAACAACGGCGAACCAGTTGTGATTTGCTTTCAAATTGTATCTTTGACGTATTGATAAACAACCAAAATGCTGGCCGGGGACTTTGAGATTATGTTGTGATTTGCTTTCAAATTGTATCTTTGACGTATTGATAAACAACTATCGCCGTTGGGGAGTTGTCCGCCGTCCGGTTGTGATTTGCTTTCAAATTGTATCTTTGACGTATTGATAAACAACAGATTCGCCGCTATTGTTAATATTGGTTACGTTGTGATTTGCTTTCAAATTGTATCTTTGACGTATTGATAAACAACGTGGGCTCCGGGACGTTTGCCACACCTTCAGGTTGTGATTTGCTTTCAAATTGTATCTTTGACGTATTGATAAACAACAATGTTCCGGATAAGGAAGATTGTTTTTTCGTTGTGATTTGCTTTCAAATTGTATCTTTGACGTATTGATAAACAACGCACCTGACAAAGAACGGGCGAAGCCTCACGTTGTGATTTGCTTTCAAATTGTATCTTTGACGTATTGATAAACAACGTTCAATGCAGCGTACAACTGCCGGATGTAGTTGTGATTTGCTTTCAAATTGTATCCCCGCCTGCCCAGGTTATGGCCAAAGGGAGGCGGGCAGGTTTGACGTATTGATAAACAATTTTGTACTTTTGATTAAAATGATTTAGGATGGAGAGATTAATAGTGCACCTGGATAAAAACTCAGATAAGTCCAAAGTGATACAGGTTCTGAAAATGGTTAAGGGGGTATTAAAAGTATCTGACCGGATTTCTAAATCAGACTTTGAAATATTAGCCGATGATATTTTGATCACCGAAATGAAAAAGGCGGATAAAACCCCACTATTATCATATTCAGATGGAATGAATGAGTTTAAAAGAATAAAAAAAGGTCTCAAAAAATGACAGTTAAATATCGAAAAGCCTTTTTTAATGACCCGTCTAATATTGGTTAGTTCAAGTATATTGAAAATATTGAGTTTATTACTGAATTTGCTGCAAAAACAGACAATCCTGAGAAGATACCTGGCTTTTAAATGGCTTCGACAATATCCCACTAAGGCAAGGATTGAACTTACTCCCTTTGTATTGGAGTTGAAATATCCGGGAACTCTATAATTTTAAAAGGATTCTTCCCAGGTCATCTTTTTATCGCAATTTCCCATAATTAATCCTGTTTTTTATGGTATCAATTATGGGATTATACCAAATGATATTAAACAGAAGGAAGCGGTTCAGAAATTCATCAATGCGATGCATATACCGGTCGAAAAGGCTTTTTGTTTTGCGTTCCGAATATTACCAACGTTGTTGTGATTTGCTTTCAAATTGTATCCCCGCCTGCCCATGTTAAGGCCAAAGGGAGGCGGGCAGGTTTGAAGTACTGAAAAAACTTCAGAAGGATGAAAATAAGATTTTTCAGAGTTTCAATCCTTGTTTTAGTGGAAGTCGCTCTGGAAGGGGAACACCGAGGGGACTGAAAAATAATAACCCGCGTTTCAATCCTTGTTTTAGTGGAAGTCGCTCTGGAAGAATAATGACTCCTCCATTTAATTAAGTGTTTCGATAGTTTCAATCCTTGTTTTAGTGGAAGTCGCTCTGGAAGCGTATGATCCTGTGAATGCAACATCTTTCAGCTCAAGTTTCAATCCTTGTTTTAGTGGAAGTCGCTCTGGAAGGCAATGCAGGGAATCGAACCCTACCTCCTGGACATGTTTCAATCCTTGTTTTAGTGGAAGTCGCTCTGGAAGTGCTGGAACATAACCTTACTGCAGGTGGTGTTCATCAGTTTCAATCCTTGTTTTAGTGGAAGTCGCTCTGGAAGAGATGTCATCAGGCTCACAGCGCACGTCTTCGATAAGTTTCAATCCTTGTTTTAGTGGAAGTCGCTCTGGAAGTTTTTCTCTGAATTTTTTCGTTGACTCCAACCTTTGAGTTTCAATCCTTGTTTTAGTGGAAGTCGCTCTGGAAGCCCGGAAAAACTGCCGTTCTATTTCCTTGTGTTCGGCAGTTTCAATCCTTGTTTTAGTGGAAGTCGCTCTGGAAGGAATTAAAATATTCCGATTTAATTTCTTGAAATTCGTTTCAATCCTTGTTTTAGTGGAAGTCGCTCTGGAAGCGGTGCATACAACTACACCCACACGATGACCGGGGAGTTTCAATCCTTGTTTTAGTGGAAGTCGCTCTGGAAGCTATGGCAGGTATAGTATTGGGGGAGAATTACATTCAGTTTCAATCCTTGTTTTAGTGGAAGTCGCTCTGGAAGCCCAGGTGGAGGCCGGCTGGGAGCTCGCACAAAAAGTTTCAATCCTTGTTTTAGTGGAAGTCGCTCTGGAAGAAATTGCACAACAGATGTATGACCTGATCAAAAAAAGTTTCAATCCTTGTTTTAGTGGAAGTCGCTCTGGAAGCCTGCCCCATCATTGAGTTCATCTTATCATAACTGAGTTTCAATCCTTGTTTTAGTGGAAGTCGCTCTGGAAGATTCATAATCCTGGAATATGCCGTTAGGCAGCAGGGGTTTCAATCCTTGTTTTAGTGGAAGTCGCTCTGGAAGCCAGTAGATGTGGCTCAGGTCGCGCAGATAGCGGAGTTTCAATCCTTGTTTTAGTGGAAGTCGCTCTGGAAGTTTTATGGCAATATAAATAACCTGGTGCTGTTCCTTAGTTTCAATCCTTGTTTTAGTGGAAGTCGCTCTGGAAGCGCTGCTGGCCGTTCCGTCATATCCGCTGCCGTTGTGTTTCAATCCTTGTTTTAGTGGAAGTCGCTCTGGAAGCCGTCCAGGTCTGCATCCCATGCTGCAAATAAGGTGGTTTCAATCCTTGTTTTAGTGGAAGTCGCTCTGGAAGAAGACTTCATGATGATCATCAGTGAAATTCTGTTGAGGTTTCAATCCTTGTTTTAGTGGAAGTCGCTCTGGAAGAAAAAGAATGATGGTTCTCAGGATTAATAATCTTCGTTTCAATCCTTGTTTTAGTGGAAGTCGCTCTGGAAGTCACTTTTTCAAGTGATTTCTTTTTCCTGCTCTGAGTTTCAATCCTTGTTTTAGTGGAAGTCGCTCTGGAAGGCAGTGTATGGCTCTCCCCTGTCCTCATGTGCCAGAGTTTCAATCCTTGTTTTAGTGGAAGTCGCTCTGGAAGAGTTCATACATCTTCCTTGCATCACTGTTATTGGTGTTTCAATCCTTGTTTTAGTGGAAGTCGCTCTGGAAGAAGTTAGCTGCAAGCACTACTGTACTGTTTCTAAGTTTCAATCCTTGTTTTAGTGGAAGTCGCTCTGGAAGCGGGAATCTCATTATCACCACATCCCCTTCTGAAATGTTTCAATCCTTGTTTTAGTGGAAGTCGCTCTGGAAGTAAGCAGACTGCCACGAAGACCAAGTATTTAACAATGTTTCAATCCTTGTTTTAGTGGAAGTCGCTCTGGAAGCGGGCATGTAGTTACACTCCCATTTCTTTTCCCTTCCGTGTTTCAATCCTTGTTTTAGTGGAAGTCGCTCTGGAAGACCAGAAAAAGCGATTACATTTTGTTGGCTATTGGAGGTTTCAATCCTTGTTTTAGTGGAAGTCGCTCTGGAAGCCAGTCGTCAGGGGTCTTATACACCTCCATCTTCGTGTTTCAATCCTTGTTTTAGTGGAAGTCGCTCTGGAAGAGATACTTGTGATTGATGAAACTATTGATGACATAGTTTCAATCCTTGTTTTAGTGGAAGTCGCTCTGGAAGAATATCAAAACACCTGCGCAAAAGTTGGTAGAAGCCAGTTTCAATCCT
>JAFGME010000316.1 GCA_016927695.1 Bacteroidales bacterium | reverse complement strand
GTATTTATCCAATTACACCTTCTTCGGACATGGCCGAGTATATCGACCAGTGGGCTGCCAACGGAAGGAAGAATATTTTCGGTGAAGTGGTTGATGTCCGTGAAATGCAAAGCGAAGCCGGCGCTGCGGGAGCTATGCACGGTTCATTGCAGGCGGGCGCACTCACCAGCACCTTTACCGCTTCGCAGGGCTTATTACTTATGATACCCAATATGTATAAGATCTCAGGGGAGCTGCTGCCCGGAGTTTTCCATGTGAGCGCCCGTTCACTTGCCGCCCAGGCTTTGTCGATTTTCGGCGACCACAGCGACGTGATGAGCACCAGGCAGGCCGGTTTTTGTATGCTGGCCACTTCCGGAGCACAGGAGATCATGGACTTAGCCGGAATAGCCCACTTAGCCGCCATTAAGACGCGGGTACCCTTCCTGCACTTTTTCGATGGGTTCAGAACATCTCACGAAATACAGAAAGTGGAAGCCATGCAGATGGAAGACCTGGCCGGGCTTGTTGATTATGAAGCATTGCAACGTTTCAGAGACAATGCCCTTAACCCCGAGCACCCTGTGACACGGGGAACGGCACAAAACCCGGATATTTATTTCCAGTCGCGCGAAGCTGCCAACCCTTTCTATGAGCCTATTCCCGACCTTGTTGAACATTACATGAGAGAGATAGAAAAGATCACAGGCAGGGAATACCATCCTTTTGACTATTATGGATCACCCGATGCAGAAAACATCATTGTGGCCATGGGGTCGGTTTCCAACACCATCATGGAGGTGATAGATTTTCTCAATTCAAAGGGCGAAAAAGCCGGCCTTATCTCGGTTCACCTTTACAGGCCTTTCTCTGAAAAGTATTTTATGAAAGTTTTGCCCAAAACGGTGAAGAAAATCGCTGTGCTCGACCGTACGAAAGAGATCGGAGCAAACGGCGAACCTCTTTACTTTGATGTCAGGGATCTTTTTTATGGTAAGAAAGACCAGCCGGTGATCGTTGGCGGAAGATACGGTTTGAGCTCGAAAGACACAACCCCGGCCCATATCCTTTCGGTATTTGAAAACCTTAAGCTGAAAGAGCCGAGGAACAGGTTTACTATAAGTATTAATGACGATGTTACACACCATTCCCTGCCGCTGTTGCCGGAGGTGAGCATTGCCCCCAAAGGCACCTATGCGGCTAAATTTTACGGCCTGGGAGCCGACGGCACTGTGGGAGCCAACAAAAACTCCATCAAGATCATCGGAGATTCCACCGATAAATATGCGCAGGGTTATTTTGCCTACGATTCCAAAAAGTCGGGCGGCATCACGGTGTCGCACCTCAGATTCGGCGACCAGCCCATCCGGTCGGTTTACCTTGTCGGCACTCCCGATTTCGTGGCCTGCCATGTGCCCGCCTATCTTGAAAAATACGATATGCTCAGGGGATTGAAAAAAGGGGGCACATTCCTGCTCAACAGCATCTGGGACGAGGAGGAAACAAAAGACAGGCTTCCCGACCACATGAAAAAGTATATCGCCGACAACGACATAGCCTTCTATATGATCAATGCCACTGAGATTGCCAAGGAGATCGGACTGGGAAACAGGACGAACACCATTATGCAATCGGCATTCTTCAAAGTTTCAGGAGTAATTCCTTATGAGCTGGCCGTGAAGGAAATGAAGGCAGCCATTGTAAAAACTTACGGTAAAAAGGGTGACGTGATTGTGAACATGAACTTTGCCGCTGTTGACAGGGGAGGAGATGTAGCCCGGGTATCAGTACCTGAAGAATGGAAGAAGATCAAAGTACAGGCTGTTCCGGAAGATACACGGGAGTTGCCTGAATTCATTAAGAATGTATTTGATCCCATCAACCATCTGAAGGGAGACCGGTTGCCGGTAAGCGCATTTTCAGGCAGGGAAGACGGCACTTTTCCCTCAGGGACCACCGCTTATGAAAAGCGGGGTATTGCAGTGGAGGTGCCTGAGTGGTTGCATGATCACTGTATCCAGTGTAACCAGTGCGCGTATGTTTGCCCTCACGCATGCATCAGGCCGTTCCTGATCGATGAAAAGGAAATGAAAGGCCTGCCCGAAGGTGTTGCCACCCTCGAAGCCAAACCTAAAACATTTGACGGATACCGTTACAGGATGCAGTTAAGCCCTCTCGATTGCACCGGATGCGGAAACTGCGTGGAGGTTTGTCCTACCAAAGAAAAAGCCCTTGTCATGAAGCCGTTGGGCACTCAGATGGATCAGGTGGCTGTTTGGGAATACTTCGATAAGAAGGTGACCTATAAAGATAAGATCGCTGATAAATATCAGAACGTCAAGAACAGCCAGTTTGCTCAGCCCATGTTTGAGTTTTCAGGCGCCTGCGCAGGATGCGGTGAAACGCCCTATGTAAAACTCATTACCCAGCTTTACGGCGAAAGGATGATGATTGCCAATGCCACGGGATGCTCCTCCATTTATGGTGGTTCTGCGCCGGCCACACCCTATTGCCCTAATAAGAAAACGGGTCGCGGACCTGCCTGGGCCAATTCACTTTTTGAAGATAACGCGGAGTATGGTTTCGGCATGGTTACCGCTGTCACCAAGATGAGGAAAAGGATTGCCAGGTTAATGCAGAATGCCAACGGAAACATATCAGAACCTGCGAAAGCATTGTTCCGGGAGTGGTTGGATAATATGAATCATGGCGACCTTTCGGATGAGGTTTCCTCCAGACTCATTCTGCAACTGGAAAAGGAGAAAGACCCTCTTGCCGGTGAATTGCTTGCCCTGAAACAATATTTTGTGAAAAAGTCGGTATGGGTGCTCGGCGGCGACGGCTGGGCTTATGATATCGGTTACGGTGGCCTTGACCATGTGATCGCTTCAGGGGAAGACATCAATATTCTTGTTCTTGATACCGAGGTGTACTCAAACACCGGCGGCCAGGCCTCCAAGTCAACCCCGGCAGGCGCTGTGGCCAAATTTGTAGCTTCCGGAAAGAAAATCAGGAAAAAAGACCTGGGCGCAATGGCCATGACTTACGGATACGTTTACGTTGCTCAGGTGGCTATGGGGGCAAATCAATCCCAACTTCTCAAAGCAATGAGGGAAGCTGAAGCCTATCCGGGTCCTTCGCTGATCATCGCCTACTCACCCTGCATCAACCATGGACTGCGCTTTGGTATGAGCAAAACCCAGGAAGAAGAGAAGATGGCTGTGGAATGCGGATACTGGCATTTGTTCCGTTATAATCCGCTGCTCGAAAAGGAAGGAAAGAATCCTTTTACGCTTGATTCAAAAGAGCCCGAATGGTCGAAATTCCAGGATTTCCTTGCAAGAGAAGTACGCTATACCTCACTGAAAAGGGCATTCCCTGCCGAGGCCGTTGTGTTGTTTGCCGCTGCAGAAGAGAACGCCAAATGGAGGTACGAAAGCTACAGGAGAATGGCAGCTATGGAGTATTCGGTTGAACAATAGGCACATCACCTGTTTGTTTAGTGACAGATTAAAAGCAATAATGAATGAGGTTGCCATAAAAGGCAGCCTCTTTTTGTTTGTTGTCACGGCCTTTATCTCTGCTGAGGGGCATGCCTAATCGAGTATTACAGTTCTTATTCTTATTGATGGCTTTCAGGTCTCAAAGCAAGAATCCGTCCGATTTCCTGTCCCAGGTTGCAGGATAATTTTTCTGCGGATGTATAATGCAGGTGACTTCCATCGTATGACTCAAAATCGTTGTTGTTCAATTCAATCCAGTGACCTCCCGCCAGGATGACACTATTTTTGATATAACCGAAATCAACTCCGCTTATGCTGTCTTCAAGCGCTTCCATTTTATCAGTGGTGGGAACCCGATATCCGAATACATATATTCCGTCATCGCACCATTGTTTCACCCTTTGCAGAAAGTAGTCTGTATTTTTTGGGGAAACCTTATTGTTCTCAAAGTTTTTCACATAGGATGACAAAGCTTCCTCCGGGTTCGCCGGTATTTTACGGGACGCAACCCATCCTTCCGGCTTATATTCCATGAAGTACCCTTTTTTATTTGAGTTTCCCGCTATGAAATTGCGGATTTCCAGAGATTTGTAAGGGTTCACATGTCTTAGAAAGGCATTGAGGTAGAGATTTCTGAAAATGTCCGGTTTTTTTAGGTTTGCAAGGCTTTTATAGTGATAGTTTTGCGAAGCTTCAGGAGTCAGACTATACGGAGTCACACCGATCAGAATGATCTTTGCCCCTTTTTCCCTCAGTCTTGATTGAACAAAACCGAGATACACGCTGTCGAATCCGGCGCTTGAATAGCCCAGGTTCACAACAGTCAGCCCGTTTAATTGTTGGGATATGGATTTCGGGGAAATACCGCGATATGTTCTGGAATCTCCGATGGCCAGCACATTGTATTTTTTTCGGCTGTGGGTTTTAGCCGTCCAGAAGTGATCTTTGGAGGCTGTGTTTTCCTCAGGTTCAGGAAGGGAGATTTTAAAAATAAAAATTAGGCTTAATGTAAGCGGAAGAAGAATTATTATTTTGCGCTTTGCACTCATTTCTCAGAATTGAAAATAAATAAATTGCTTTCCTTCTCCCCTGAAGAAAATAATCATAACAACGGCAATGGCCACCATCCATACATCAAGGGAGTGCTTTTTATAATAATGGAAAAGATGGGCATACTTTCTCCTGAAATAAATGGTGAGTTCTATTAAAACGGCCAAAACCAGGAAAACCAGGTTGTTGAAGTAATAATCCGAAAACCCGGCGGTTGATTTTTCAAAGCTGAACAACCGTATAAGGATATCCCTGGCCTGACCCATCGAATCTGCCCTGAAGAATACCCAGGCCAGCGTGGTTACAAGGAAGACAAACAATATGATAAACAGTTTGCCCGGCTTGATTCCCAGCCTTTTAGCCGGTTTTGTGATTCTCTCGAATGAAAGCAGGAATGCATGTACTGCACCCCAGATGATAAAGGTATAATTGGCCCCATGCCATAACCCGGACAATAACATCGTGATCCAGATAAACAATATGCCTTTGTAGAATCCTTTTCGTGACCCTCCCAATGGAATATACACATAGTCCCTGAACCAGGTGGAAAGGGATATATGCCAGCGCGACCAGAATTCTTTCATGCTGGAGGAAAGGTAGGGATGGTTGAAATTCATCTTGAAATGATATCCCATAAATTTGGCCAAACCTCTTGCTATCAGGCTGTAACCGGAAAAATCACAATAAATCTGAAAGGAAAAGGCTGTCATCACCAACCACCAGTATAAACTGCCGGTCCAAAGCATTTTTCCCTCAAATGCCGAATCAATAAAAAATGAAAGATTGTCGGCCAGAACCACTTTCTGAAACAGTCCGAAAACAATGAGTTTTATTCCATCCCATTTCTGCAGCCATGAAGCTTTTCTCTGAACGGCAAGCTGGAACAGCATATCTTTTGCCCTGATGATCGGTCCTGCCACGAGTTGAGGAAACATGGAAAGATAGCTGAAAAAATGAAGGATGTTATGCGTTGGCCTGAGTCTTCCCCTGTAGATATCAATGGTATAGCTCAGCGACTGGAAGGTGTAAAAGCTGATACCGACAGGGAGAATCAGGGTAAAACCGGGCAGGTTTTCGGCGAAATGGGTTACCAGGCCTGCCCTGGAAAAAAGATCATCGGCAATGTTTGCAAAAAAGGCGCTGTACTTGAAAACCGACAATGATAACAGGTTGCCTGACAGGGATAATATCAGGAATATTTTTTTTCTTTTTTCATATTTTGCAATCGCAAGTCCGCAATAGAAATCGATAAGTCCGCTTGCAATGATGAGAAAAATGAACCTCCAGTCCCACCACCCGTAAAAAATAAACGACATAACGGTCAGATATGACCATCTGAGGTTATTCTTCCGGTTGAAAAAGGGCCAGAGAATAAAGAAAAGAATACCGAATATTAAAAAGTCTATGGAGTTGAAAACCATACACAATAATTCTGTCTTACATGCTATCCGGATGATCTGTCAGGTCATCCCCACCGGCCAAAATTAATCAATAAAAATTTTTCTCTTCGGTTTTATGGCCGGAATATGATGATAACGCGGATGATATTCCTGCATTTCAGTCGGGCGTCTGTCCGCCCGATCCTGTATTGGGGATCCAGATGTCGTTTTTATCGGTATTGTTCACCTGTGAATCTCCATTGCCATCGCCGCCTGTCAGACCCCATTGACCGGGAGAAACTTCCACGCATCCCAGTTCTCCGCCATAGTTCTGACCCGCACCCGTTCTGAAATCCCGGGAATAGACGTTTTCGAAAAGTGGCGCCGGTTGAGCCGACATCACCTGGATGTGGTTCCTGTGCTCCACCACCACGAACAGGTTTTGGTTCACTGTGAAATTAAACTGGGGCAGGCTGAAGCCATCGGCAGCCCTGACTTCCCCTCCGGCCATCAGAAAAGCAGGCTGCCGTGCGACCACCGTAGGAGAGGCCATACCCGGGGTATTCCAGCCGTATCCTTTAAACAGGCTGAAAAAAATGATTGTGAGTATAACAAGGATCAGTTTTTTCATTTTTACTCTGATTATTTGGGGGTAAAGATAAAATGAAAAATGCAGCCCAAATACTTATGATGGGAATAAAACGCCAATGCCCCGCTTACCGGGCGGGGCATGGATAGAAAGTTGCATTGGGTCATCAAACCGATTAATCCGGAACTTGCCCGCCTAAACCGGTATTGGGTACCCACACATCGTTTTTGTCGCCGTTATTCACCTGTGCATCCAGATTGAAATCGCCGGCTTTGTATCCTCCTGTGCCGGCCTGCATAGCCCAGATGTCATTTTTATCGCCGTTATTGATTTGGCCGTCTGAATTGCCATCAGCGCCTGTCATGCCCCACACTCCGGGTGCTAATTCCTTGTGTGCATTGCTGCCACCAAAGACCTGATTTCCTCCTGAACTGAAGTCGTAAGTATAAACCCCTCCGGTTTCCGTAACAGGGAAAGCTGACATTATCCCGATGGAGTTGCGGTGCCAGACAACCACAAAAAGTGAATATTGAATATTGATGCCGCTGAACTGCAATGCAGAAACCCCATCGGTGGCCACAATGGTGCCATCATTCAGCAGAAAACCTGCCTGCTGTGCAACCATTGCCTGGCTTCCGGCAAAGGATGCCTGCGTTGTATCACGGAGTTCAATCAGTACCCAGTCGACCACGCCGGCGCCAGGAATGGAAGAAACAGCTTCTGTTCCTGGGTAATGCCAGGGCGCAATGTTGTAAGGTTGTGCCAGAGGAATGAATCCCCCGGTATTAAGCCCGGTATTCATACCTGTTCCATTGAACGGCCCTTCCAGGAAGGCCTTCAGATGTAATGTCATCGATTGTACCGGAGGGCCTGACCAGGTGGCGGAGGTCATGGGCTCAGGGGCGGATTTTCCAAACTGTTCCCAAAGGTCATACATCACCTGGCCGGCATTGTTGGTAACATTCTCATCCCTCAGAAACTCAACATATTCTTTGGAGGTCGTCTGGTAAAAAAGTGTAACATCCACAGAATCAGGCAAAAAAGGAAGCTGGTAGGACGTGATATCCCAGTATTGTCCGTCAGCATAAGAATGTGCTACCGGAGGAGACTGGATGGCTGCAAAATTTGCATTTGTGAATCCGCGGGGGGGAATCCGGTTATCGCTGTAAATGGTGTCGTTCAGTACGAAATGAAAAGAAGGTCCGGGAGTTAAACCCACCAGGGCGGCCAGGCCCGGACTCAAACCCGGCTTGATCTCATAAATTTTTGTGCCGTTTTTATCCAGGGTAGCTGTGGCATAGTCATAAAATCCGGATTCAAAAAACTGGGAGGTGACCGAGTTATAAGCCCTCAGGTTGATCCACAATCTCCTTCCTTCGGGGTAGCCGGATGGAAGCTTATGCCCGGTTTCATTGGTGATTTTGACATCAACGGTTTTGTTTGCCTGGTCAACCGTTAGTTCCATGGTGGCAGCATGCTGCAGCATGTCTTTGGACCGGTTGATCCCGGCGTCAAGGGCAACGGTATTAACTTCAGCCGGAAAAAGTGTTTCAAGGAGGGTGGGAATAAAAGTGTTACCGCCGGTCAAATCGTGCATGGGCAGGTCATTTCGGATCGGGGCATAGCTTTTGTTGCATCCCTTGCCGGTGACATCCCTCATGTGACAGTCCTGGCAGGTAGAAACATAGGGTTTATTGCCTCCGAAGTAAGTACTGTCAACGCCACCGGGCGTATTGTATTCACTCATCAGCCATTCACTATAGGTTCTTTCTATCGGGAACATTTCATAAGGGCTGAAATCAGGCGCCGGCTCGTTGAAGTTGTTCGGGACATAGCCCAGGTAATTGCCGTAAGTATCTTTTACTGCCTGATACACCGGATTGCTCACATCGTGGCAGGTGCCGCAAAGGGCAGCGTCGGGATGAAAAGGTGAATATGGTACATCGTGATTCGCCTGGGGATTGAAATAGGGCCCGCGGCGGCGGTCAAGATCATCATTAATGTACATTCCGTTTGCACTGTGCGATGGGATATCAGGCAGATTCGACAGGTAAGTCTGATCCATCGTATAAGTGGACGGGTTGTTGCCGGGTTGCTGGACATACAGCGGATCATTTGGATAAGGGTTCACTCCGACCGTTGTCGGGGCGATCATCCTGTGGCAGAAATGACATTGCACACCCTCACGGTCCTTAAGTGTCAATGCAGAACCGTTGGTGGGTATCGACCTGCCTTCGAGCCATCCTACAGGAGTGTGGCATCTTATGCATATATCCCCCACTTCAGGGGCATCCTGGTTTGCTATGGCAAGGCATGCAAGGTACAAAGGGTCACGCTGCGCCTGAGCCATCATGCTTCCGCGCCAGTTGAATGCAGGTTCGGCGACGAGGTCGTATCCTCCATGGCAGTTGTCGCAGACATCAGGATCTGAAAAAGTTCCGGAT
>JAFGME010000315.1 GCA_016927695.1 Bacteroidales bacterium | reverse complement strand
TCCCAGGGAGGCAACGGCAATGGTGAAGCCGACTTCGGAGAAAGCATCCTCCTGGATATGGAAATTGAAAATTTGGGCGCTCAGCAGGCCAATAATGTTAACGGTACGCTCACCACTACAGACACTTACATCACCCTCACGGATGATACCGAAAATTTTGGCGATATTCCGGGAAGCGCTTCTGTAAATGAGCCCGGCGCCTTTGCATTTGACATTTCGGGCGATGTGCCTGATGGCCACACAGTCACTTTTAACCTGGTTTTACAATCGGGAACAGAAACGTGGAACTCTTCTTTCAGCATTACGGTGAATGCCCCTGAACTGCAAACCGGCAATATTGTTATTAACGATGGTGCCGGTGGAAACGGCAATGGAATGTTAGACCCCGGTGAAACGGCTTTTATCCAAATCGCCACACTCAATTCAGGCAACGCCGCAACCCCCGAATGCTTCGGGAACCTTTCCACCCTTACCCCTTTTATAACGGTCAGCCAGGGATCATACAATCTGGGGAGCATTGCCGCCGGCGCACAGACCGATGCCGTTTTTCAGATCATCGTTGATTCCGCCACACCCATTGGCGCTTCCGTTGACCTGGTTTACAGCGCTGTTGCAGGTGGCTACGCGACAGGAAACACTTTTTATCAAACAATAGGCATTGTCATGGAAGACTGGGAATCGGGTGATTTCAGTAAATTCGGATGGGAAACCGGCGGAAATGCTGCATGGACAGTGGTGGCCGACAATCCTTATGAAGGATCCTATTGTGCAAAATCCGGCAGTATGGGCGACAACCAGAGTACCTCACTGGCCCTTATGATGAATGTTACCGCTGCAGGAAACATCTCCTTTTTCAGAAAAGTGTCTTCCGAGGCAAACTATGACTACCTGAGGTTTTTTATCGACGGATCACAGAAGGAACAGTGGTCGGGATCGGTGGCATGGGGAGAGGTTGTCTATCCCGTCACTCCCGGAATACATACTTTCCAGTGGACTTATGTCAAGGATGCGAACACCATTGGCGGGTCCGACTGTGCATGGATCGATTACATCGTGTTTCCCCCGGCCGGGCCTCTTTCTCCCATGACGGTACCTTACTCCACCCATTTTGACTTTGGCGGCGCCCTGCCCGAAGGATGGTCAAATGCCCTTACTGATGATTTTGACTGGACAACCAATTCAGGATCAACTCCTTCAAGTGGCACAGGCCCCTCAGGTGATCACACTTCAGGATCGGGATATTATGCATTCACAGAGTCTTCCTCGCCCAATAATCCCGGCAAAACCACTCTGCTGGTCACCCCGGTATTCGACCTTGGCAATCTTGTCGATGCACAGGTTACCTTTTGGTATCACATGTACGGCGCAGCCATGGGATCATTGTGCCTGGATATTTTTGCCGGTGGCGCCTGGATCAACAATGTTATGCCGGCCATCTCAGGTAACCAGGGAGATCAATGGCTGCAAAAAACCATTGACATCACTCCGTATGCAGGGCAGCAGATTAAACTCCGGTTCAGGGGGATCACAGGAACCTCTTACACCAGCGATATGGCCATCGACGACTTTTCCATCGCAGGCACAGCCGGAAATTATATTCATCTCGATCTGAAAGCTTTGCTGCAGGGGCCGTTCAACGGAACAGAGATGCAGTGTTTTCTCAACACTTATGGTTATCTGCCTCAAACACAACCATACAACATCGAGCCATACTTCTATACCGGAACCGAGACCGCCAATCCTATCCCCAATGGCAACATCGTGGATTGGGTGCTGGTGGAACTCAGGGAAACAGCAGGGCCTGCCAACACAGCCACTCCGGCCACCATGACCGGCAGAAAAGCAGGGTTCGTACTCAGAGACGGTACCATCACGGAATCCGACGGAGTCAGTCTTATGGAATTCAGCCTCACGCCCGTAAACGACCTGTATGTTGTGATCTGGCACCGGAATCACCTGGGGATTATGTCGAACTATCCTCTCTCTTCCTCAGGATTGGTTTATTCCTATGATTATTCATCCTCGCAGGATAAGGTTTACGGAGGAGCCAATGCACACAGGGAACTGGCCCCCGGAATATGGGGTATGGCTGCCGGCGACGGCAACTGCGACGGACAGGTGTCAACAGGGGATAAGATAGAAGTTTGGGTAGTTCAGTCAGGAACTTCAGGCTATCTGCAGGGAGACTTCAACATGAATTCCAATGTAGAGAACGGCGACAAGATCGATATCTGGGCCCCGAATGCAGGGTTGGGATCACAAGTGCCTCAATAGAGAAAAGAAACAGGCGGGAAAAACGGATCAGTATCTGCCCGGCAGGAAAAAAATCACTCCGCGAGCGTCATCGAATGGATGATGGCTTCCATCTGGATGAGCAGGTCGCGTTTGGGAGAGTTAGGGGCGTAAACATAACCATCGATGGTGACTACCTTGTTTCTCTTTTCGTCCACAAAGGTGTAACTGACGAAAGGGCCGCCCATAAAATCGTTCTCCACGTTCCAGAGGCCGCGTGTTTCAATGGCATACATCCCGTTGAATTCAACCTCTCTGGATTCGGGCAGGATATAGTCTTCCGAAACCACCATGAATGAACCCTCCGAAGGACCAGGGATATACTCTTTGGTGATGGCATTGCGGTAGGATATGATCCTCTTCGGATTGAAGGCTGCGGTGTCGGTAAAATCGTAGGTATATATCATCAGGCCCTGTCCGTTTTTCTCTGTTTCTTTCCGCAGCCAGCTGAATCCGGCATATTTTTTGGCGATATAAAACCCCCCCGGAATATCCATCCGCAGGTTGAAGTTCTCTTCGAGTTGGTTTATAATTTTCATATCCCTGAAATCCCTGAAGGTCTTATTTAGTTTGTTCCGGTCGCTTTCTCTGAAAATTCCGGCAATCATTTCTTTTCTTTCATTGAAAAATGCAACCAGAGATACCTCGTCGGGGGCGGTCAGGCGGACCACCTTTTGCGGGGCAGCCCAGTGGTCTTCCTGAAGTTGCATTAAAGGGGTGTCTGATTCGGGATTTAATGAGGCAAGCAAAAGGTTATGATGAGACCTGAACATCCGTGTGCCTGTGAAATTGTCCTCCGGAATGTGCCCTATCTCAAAAATAGGCTCAGGCTGGTTCAGAATTTGATATTCAGTCGAGAAAAACTCCTCCAATGCTTCGCCGAACATACCGTTCCATATCAGGTTGTTGCCGGTAACCACCAGAATTTCGGCTGTTTTGCCGGAGGATTTGCCGATGGCCTTTTCATTGTCGTTTTTACAGGAAAAAAGCAAGGCCAGTGAAACAAAAATGATTACTCCTGATGAAAAGTGTACGGCAGTTTTATTGATCTCTTTCATAATGAAAAAATTGTCCTGAAAATGATATCCTGTCCGGCGTGTTTTTAGCCTTTGACTGATATTTTTAGCTTCTGCCCTGGTTTCAGCTTGCTGGAATTTCCCAGGTTATTCAGCTTTCTGATGTCTTCCACACTCACGCCTTTATAAAGCTTAGCGATGTCCCAGAGGGTATCGCCGTTTTTCACAGTATGGTAAACGTAACTGCTGTGGTTTGTATTGTTTTGTGGGGTTGCTGAAGCAGCCGGCGTGTTTTCCGGGGTCTTCACATACAAGACCTGATTGGGGTGTATGGTGTTGTTTTTCAATCCGTTCCATTTTTTCAGATCCTCCTCAGAGCATCCATATTTACTGGCAATAAGCCCCAGGCTTTCACCGCTGGACACGGTATGGGTTCCATCGGCTGAGGCGCTGGTTTTAACCGCTACTTTTTTTTCAGAAGGTGTGGTACCCACCCCGGGGGCGTAAAGCACCAGTTTCTGACCGGGAAAGATTGTGTTGCCCTTCAGGTTGTTCCAGCTTCTCAGCTGGTTTACCGAGCATCGGTATTTGCCGGCTATCACACTCAGGCTTTCACCGCTTCTCACAACATGGATGTTTCTTTCTTTGGCTTTTTTAATCTCGGCAAGGAGTTTTTCCTTCTCAAGTCCCGACCTGGATTTATAAGCATAAATCTTAGCCTCATGGTCGATAAAGCCATTGACGTGTTGTTTCGGAAGATGGAGGGGATATTTCTGATCTTTGGAGGAGGGGATGATTCCTGTTTTGTAGCACGGATTGAGGAATTTCAAATCTTTTTCAGGGATGGAAAGGTATTCCGAAATCTGTTCGAGCGAAACCACATCATGGGTCATCACGGTATCAATATCATGAAAGCTGAAATCGGTATGGGAGGGGATGAGGTTATGCTCGCCGGGATAGTTCATCAGGTAGGCAACGGCAATAAAAGCAGGGACATATCCACGGGTTTCCGAGGGGAGGAAAGGCCACACTGCCCAGTAGCTTTTCACTCCGCCCGCCCTTCGTATTGCCTTGTTAACATTGCCGGCGCCTGAGTTATAAGCTGCCAGGACGAGCGACCAGTCGCCATAGATACCGTAAAGATCTTTCAGGTGACGGCAGGCAGCATCGGTGGATTTCAACACATCAAACCTGTCGTCAACCACCGAATTTTCCTTCAGCCCGTAAAGTTTGCCGGTTCCGTACATAAACTGCCACAGCCCTTTTGCCCCGGCTTTTGAAACCGCTGTCGGATTCAGGGCCGATTCGACCATGGCGAGGTATTTGAGCTCCTCGGGAAGGCCGTATTTATCAAGGTGTTCTTCAAAGACCGGGAAATAAAGATTTGAAAGGCCTAACATTCTTTCTGTAAGCCCTTTGCGTTTGCCGGCATACAGGTCGATGAAGTTACGGACCTGCTTGTTGTAGCTTAACTCAAAAGCGGTTTCCCGGTTGAGGTCTTCCATCCTCTTTTCATAAACCGAATCGGCGTATTGGGGAATTTCACCCGCGGCAAACCCATAGGGGTTGATTAAGTTTGAATCTGCCGGTTTTATATTCTGATAAAAAGTGATATGGGTAAGGCTGTCGAGAAGAGCGGATATGGATAAGTCAAGCCCCGGGGGAACAGTATCCGTAACCGGCGCTGCAATATGTATTGTCTTTTGTTCCGCAACAACAGTGTCGCCTGAGGCCAGGCTGTCAGCTTTAGTTATCGCCAGAAGGTTTACCGTAACCGGAAACAACAGAGAAAAAATGAATGTAAAACGTGGCATCATAGTACTAACACTTATTAATTTTCCACCGCATATATACACCTTCTTATTAAAAATGCGAAGCGTTTTTCTATCAGAAGCAATTATGCCCTTAGATGTAACACAGTATTTTCGCAAACCCATTCAGTAGCGGTATAAAATGCTGAAACACTTTAAACGTAAGCAAAATTATTAAATTATCAAAACCGGCGGACATAATTTATGCCCGATCATTAACATATTGCGGTTGATAAATGAAAGATACTGTCCTTCTCCCAATAAGATGACTTCGGGAAAGGGCATCAGTGTGCAGGGCTATTTCCCGGTTATATCCTTATTCTCCTGGTCTTTTTGCGGATCCTGGCTCATTCCGTCCTTGAATTCACGTATGCCCTTTCCGATCCCCTTCATCAGTTCAGGTATCTTTTTCCCGCCGAAAAGAAGCAATACGACGAGTGCAATCAGAACAATCTGCCATATACCGGGCATTCCGGCTGTGAATACTGTATCCATAGGATTGTTTTTTACAAAAGTACTAAATTTTATGATCCTGAATATTATTATTGCCGTTTTCATGCTATTGCTATTTTTGCTTTTATTTTTTATGCAACCTTTTACGGATGGTGAAAGTCTTAATACAAACATCTGAAAAGCTGATTATGAACAGGACTTTGTTTTTACGCCGGATTCTTTCATTGACCCTTGCCCTTTTTTTTGGATATGCTTTTTCGCAGTCCGGAACGGACAAAACGTATAAACTGAAGCATTATATGACCCCCCAGGAGGAGGCGCTCCGGCATCTCATCGGGGAAGGTTTTGAAAAATCAGCCCCGCCTCCGGGCCAGATCAGGAACATCGCTGAATTTGAGCAGATGCAGGGAGTGTTAATCCGTTATCCTTTCGGGATCAACTATGCACTGATAGCAGCCCTGTCCGAGAGGACAACCGTGACCACTGTTGTCAACAGCCAGAGCCAGCAGAACTCGGTAACCGGCCAGTATCAGCAGAATGGCGTTAACCTTACGAACTGCGACTTTCTGATTGCAGGTTCCGATTCCTACTGGACCAGGGATTACGGCCCGTGGTACATTGCCTATGACAACGATCAGATCGGTATTGTTGATTTTATTTACAACCGGCCCCGTCCCCTGGATGATGTCATTCCGCAAAAAATGGCAGAGAAATTAAACATTCAATGGTTTGGCATGGAACTGATCCATACCGGTGGCAATTACATGACGGATGGATGGGGCGTTTCCGCCTCCACTGACCTGGTGATTGATGAAAACCCCGATATGACAATTGCCGAGATCGACCAGATGGTTTATGATTATCTGGGCGTTACTCATTATTATAAATTGCCTGATCCGAACAACACCTATATTGACCACATCGATTGCTGGGGGAAATTCCTTGACGTGGATAAAATTCTTATTCGTGAAGTGCCCCCGAGTCATCCCCAATATGATGAAATCGAGGCTATGGCGGCCTTTTTTGAAGCACAGACCTCATCCTACGGGGTACCCTGCGAAGTGCACAGGGTGTACACCCCAAACAATCAGCCATATACGAACTCGCTGATTGTCAATAAAACAGTTTATGTTCCCATTGTGAATTCCCAGTGGGACGATGAGGCCCTTGCTGCCTATGAAGAGGCCATGCCCGGTTATGAAGTGCTCGGTTTTACCGGATCCTGGGAATCAACAGACGCATTGCACTGCAGGATCAAAGGAACTGCCGATCTTAATATGTTGTATATCAGGCATATTCCTTTACTGGGAATTCAGCCTGTCCAGACCGGCTATGACATTGAAGCAGAAATAACTGCTTACAGCGGTCAGAATGTTATCCACGATTCCGTGCTTTTGTATTACAGATATGGCAACGGCGCCTTCAGCCAGATCACGATGACCCATCAGGGCGGGAAAGCCTATTCTGCCACCCTCCCCGGAGCAGGATCAGGGGCAGAGATCGCTTATTATATCTACGCTGTGGACGCCTCGGGGAAAAATGCATCTCATCCCCTCATCGGCAGCCCCGATCCGCATGTTTTCTTTTCGGGTCAGCAGCTTCTCCCGGATATTTCAGTAAACATTACGGAGATCAATGCCGTGGCAACAGCCGGAAATTCAACCATGGAATCATTCCAGATATCCAACCAGGGGGAGTTGGCCCTTGATTTTAATATCACATGGACCACTGCCATATATGAACAGCATCAGTACAGTGCGGTGCAAAGCCCTGCGCCATCATCCTGGCAGCATAACACCTACACTGAAATGAACTGGACCAACGTTACCATAAGCGATCAGGCGCTCATTGCGGGTTGGACCATTGAATATTCCTGGCAAACCGATGACTGGCCGGATGAAGGTTCGTTTCATGTTGAATCCCCTGCCGGGACGCATGCCATAATTGCTTCGGGTGAACCGGATGGCAATTACACTGTTACATTGGATGCTTTCGATGGTGAACCCATGCAGGGAACCTGGAAACTATGGCTCGAAGACACCTATGGTGACGGTGGACACAGGGCGGGCAACATAATGATGAAAATATCGGAGCAGGCCAATATGCCCGACTGGCTTACGATTGAGCCTGTCAGTGGAACCATTGAGCCGGCAAACAGCATGAACATTGATGCGGCTTGTTTGTCTGCCGGCCTTGCTCCCGGTGATTACGAAGGGATGATCACCATTGCTTCCAATGATCCCGATCAGCCGGAAATCAATATACCCGTTTATTTTACGGTGGAGGTTGCCTCAGGATTGGAATGGCCGGCAAGCGAGATAACAGGTCTGCAGGCATTCCCGAATCCATTCCGTTCCGGATCGACCATTGCATGGTCATTAGGCAGCGGGCAACACGTCAGGATTATGATTTACGACTTACAGGGCAGAATGGTGGCATCGCCGGTGGATGAGGTGTTTCCTTCCGGGAACCATACCTTCGAATGGAAGCCGGAAGGCGTTGGAAGCAGCCTGCCTGAACCCGGAGTGTATTTCCTCAGGCTGTCCACACCTTCGGCACAAAAGGTAAT
>JAFGME010000314.1 GCA_016927695.1 Bacteroidales bacterium | reverse complement strand
TTTTTTATGCTAATTTACGACATTTTGTGTCTGCGATAAATAGAACGTAACTATCTGATCCCCTGAGAGCGGATCAGGAGCTCTGAAATTATTTAATACGTCCTTAAATCCGCAAGAAAGTTATTAACAAACCCTCATAAAACATTGTGTATAATACATATACACAATGTTTAGAGGGTTGAAAAAGATCACCTACTTTAGTGCTACAAACAAACAAAGTAGTAATGATAACTTTTTCGGCATGAAATTACAAAAAACATCAACTAATGTCAGCCCTTTTGCGGGAATTTCTTAAGGGGAAATAACCGTATGCATTGTGAAAATGAACGTTTGAACGGATGATTAATAAAAAAGGATTTGCCAAATTTCGTTTGAACCCGGTCATAATTATATCAGCCATCCCGGATAATCATATTTTTTTACAAACTGAAAATCAGCATCTGGATAAGCATTTTTCCAAGCTGCCGGTGTTTTAACCTTATCCTTTTTTCACTTGATTTCGAATGCCTTTAATTTGCCCTCTGTTTCCTCCACCAGGTCAATTTCCTGCTGGTCATATGTTCTCCAGAAATACATCCTGCTTACTGATAAAATATTATTGTCCATTTTCAACCGTTCGGATAATAGAAAATTTTCCCATAGCCGACCAAAATCCTTTCGAAGTTCTGCCGGTGTAAAGTCTGAAATAACAGCATTTCTGACTCCATTGTCAACGAAATACCATTCCCGTGTTTTTGCTCACTTCTTTTCTGAGGTTTTTACTGTATGCCTTTAATTCAAAAACAACATAACGCTGATTGTCATGGCATTACAAATTTCTTAGAAACATTATCTACGTACTATTAATTCTGTGAAAATCCGTGATCATTGAAAAACCGGAATTCATGAAAACTTTCGGCAGGCTCGAAGGAGAAAAGCTGGTCAGACCACCACAGGGTTTTCCGGCGGATTCACCTTTCATCGAACTGCTTAAACACAAAAGTTACATCGTTGTGTATCCCCTGCCCGATGCGCTTGCCTTCGGAGCTGGGCTGTTGCAGCATACCACGGAGGTCTGCAGGATTTTGAATCCCTTTAACCGCTTTCTGAATGTTGCCGTTACGGGATAAATAACAGGGCGGTGCATCTGAATGAGTTCGTGAATGTTGACCTAATAGGGTTAATTAAAAAAAGGGTACAACATTTTTCCTATTCCACTACAATTTCATCCGCAAATATCCATGCAGGGCGGCCGCTGCCGGCATGCCATTCGGGACAAACACCGGTATTTTTGGCTAAAACTTTTATAAATCTCGCTTTGGTGGCAAAACTGAGGGTAAAGTTTTTAATACTCACACCATTCATGCGTTGCGAAACATCATTTTTCACCGTTCCGATGTGCTGAAAGTCTTTTCCGTCCATACTGGCAAAATACTGTACCTCAGGAGGCATGAATATCCAGGCGCCTGCATCCTGGAGGAAACCTGTTTCCAGCTTATGGATGAGCCGGATGCTGCCCAGGTCAATGGTTGCCTCCAGGTCAACCCCTTCATAACCCTGCCAGGCGCCGGTACGGAAGTTCAGAGGACCCCGGATAAAATCGATCAGGGCCAGGTTGCCGCCGGCAGAATACTGCCCGGCATACTGTGTTTTCAGTGATATTTTCCGGCCCACAGGGATCTTATAAAATTCCGCTTTCAGCACATTCCCTGACGGCCATCCCTCTTTATGCGCAACGGCCTTCACTACCGTTGATTTGTTGAGGATAAAAGGCCCTGTGTAAACAGGTGAACCGGTACCGGGCACCGACCCGTCGAGTGTGAAATGAATGACCGATTCTTCCATAATGCTTCCCAATGTAACAAGCGTCGTGTCGGTGAATGTCCTCTCACCCGAACCGACAAAAGGCACAGGCATAATAAGATGCTCGCCGATCCGTGAAACGGGCAGGTTTTCTTCGGCAGAACCCCATTCTTTATTGGGTTCCGGACCCATTTCAAAACCCAGCCCGCCCCCTTTCATGATATCCGCATGCAGGATGTAAGCATTATGATAATCGGTGCCATTGAGTTTTGCCGATTGGATATAAACATTCTGCGGTGAGTTGTTGATGGCTTTGATGGTGAAAGTTTTTCCGTTTTCAAGGTGAATTTCAGCTTCTTCAAAAAGAGGGCTTCCGATGGCATAAACCGGATCGCCGGGAGTGACGGGATAAAAGCCCATGGCGCTCAGCACATACCATGCCGACATCTGCCCGCAGTCTTCATTTCCGCAAAGTCCGTCCGGCTTTTCATGATAGAGCTCGTCCATGATCTGCCGTGCCCTTTGCTGGGTTTTCCAATGCTGGCCTGCATAATTGTAGAGATAGGCCATATGATGGCTTGGCTCGTTGCCATGGGCATACTGCCCGATCAAACCGGTGATATCGCTCTGCTGCCTGCCTGTGGTTTCCGTACTTTCCTCAAAAAGCCGGTCGAGCCTTCCTGTGAAAACCTCCCTGCCTCCCATCCGTTCTATCAACCCGCTGATATCCTGCGGCACAAAGAAACTGTATTGCCAGGAGTTGGCCTCCGTGTAATTAAAATTCACCTCCCTGGGATCAAAAGGTGAAAACCACCTGCCGTTCATTTTAGCCCTCATAAAACCCGTGGACGGGTCGAAAATATTTTTCCAGGACTGGGCCCTTTTCATAAATTTTTCATAATCTTCCGTTTTCCCCATATCTTTGGCCATCACCCCGATGCACCAGTCGTCGTAAGCGTATTCAAGCGTTTTCGAAACCGATTCGGATTCCTCTTCTGCAGGAATATATCCAAATTCCTTATAGGATTTCAGTCCGAAATGGTCCAGTTCAGCGCTGTGTTTCATGGCTTCAAAGGCTTTTTCTGCATCAAAATCCCTGATCCCTTTCATCCAGGCATCCACAATCACGGGAACGGAGTGATAACCTATCATACATTCGGTTTCGCAGGCGGCCAGTTCCCACACGGGAAGCCTGCCCCCCTGCTCATACTGGGCAATCATCGTTTTAATAAAATCTATGGTCCTTTTCTGTTGTGTGATAGTGAAAAGGGGATGTTCGCCCCGGAAAGTGTCCCAGAGCGAAAAAACAGTGTGGTAGTTATATCCCTCTGTCCGGTGAACCTGAAAATCTCTTCCGCGATAGCTGCCGTCCACATCCATGAAAAGGTTGGGAACAAGAAAAGAATGGTACAGCGCTGTGTAAAAGGTGGTCTTAAGGGCATCTGTGCCGCCTTTCACTGAAATTTTTGATAATTCCTTGTTCCATGCATCACGGGCATCCTTTTTCACTTTTTCAAAATCCCAGCCCGGTATTTCTGCCAACAGGTTATTGCGTGCCCCTTCCATGCTCACGGCGGAGATACCGACCTTCACCAGGAGGGTCTCCTTTTCCCCTGTTTTAAATGTAAGAAATGCCTTGATGTTATCGCCGGTGGCCTGGTTCGCCGAAACCGGTTCAAGTCGGGAAGTGATGCCGCGATGCACCGCAGGTTTTGAAAAAACAGCAGCAAAATACACCACCTGGTCATTGGCCCATGCAGTGGAACGCCGGAAACCTTCAACCAAAGTATCGTTTACAAAACAGAGATATGACTCAACCACCTTATCCCTGTGTTCGAGATCGATGATAATGTTGGACTCATCTCCCGCAGGGAAAACATATTTATGAAAGCCGGCCCTGAGGGTGGCCGTAAGTTCAACTTCAATGCCATAGTCTGAAAGCAATACTGAATAATATCCAGCCGAAGCTTTTTCGTTTTCGTGACTGAAGCGGGAGGCATAACCCAGGTCAGGATTTTCAGATCCGTTTTCAAGTAAAACTTTACCTGTGGTGGGCATAAAGAGGATATCCGCATAATCAGGCACTCCCGTTCCACTGAGGTGCGTATGACTGAATCCGAACACAATGCTGTCAGAATAATGGTAACCGCCGCAACCGTCCCAGCCTTCGAGCCGGGTGTCGGGACTGAGCTGAACCATGCCGAAAGGCAGGGCTGCCCCTGGAAAAGTGTGGCCGTGGTCCGCAGTTCCGATAAACGGATTGACGAAACCGGCCGGATCGCCGGATGCATCTCTGTCCTGCCTGGAACAGGAAACGGCAAACAATGAACAGATCATTAACAGATGAAATGCTTTCATATAGTGATGCGTTGTTACTTATTATAGATTTCCATTGACTCCATTATTTTTTCAAGACAAAAATCGGTGATCATGCGGAGCGCCTCTTCTTTATTGTCTTCAAACATCGGAACAATCTCTTCTTCAAAACTTTGGGTGTCAATAAAAAGAGATTCTTCAAGAGAATTACCTGCTGACTGTGCCTCAATGGCAAGCTGAATATAATTGGTATCAATGGCCCTGGCATGATCCACCAGTTTCAGGAAATGATGTTCAGGTGCATAAGTCTGCAAATCTTCCACTTGCAGGAAATGGGTTTCCAGGGCTTCGGCAGCATTCCTGTGGGTAAACCCCTCGGGGATTTTCTGTATCCCCTGGTACCAGGGCAGAAAAGCATGGACACAGGGGCGGAACGGGGCCACCCACAACACCGCTCCTATTTCAGCAGGCATGCTGCTGCGTAAATGGGCAACAAATCCATACTGTGTGGTTTCAGCGCAGATGGGCCTCCCGAAAGCATGGGGGTTGCCTTTCGTGTAATGCTCCGATGCATCGTATTCTGTTCCTTCATTGTGGTTTCTCAAAACTTCAAAAAGAGTCTTCACATGGATGAGTTTCTCCGGTTCAAAGGAAAATGGAAAAACATCTTCCAAACGGTATTCTTTACCTGAAAGTTTGGTCAGGGCGCTCAGGTGGCGAATGGTGTTGTCGGGTGAATGAAGGATACCGGGATCACTGTATGCCTCCCTGAAGTTGAATGCTTCGCCTTCATCCGGATTGTACCATCCTCTTTCTGCAGCATAATTGATAATATCCGACGACCCCATGAAGTTGGCTGTGTCATTCAGGTCAACCTCTCCAATGGTATAATAATTGGGTATAATGGCCACATGATTGTCAGGAATCTTTTGAGCCACCCAGCGCTTTCCGCTGACCACGCCCAGCATCCATGCTTCATTGGGATCGGCAATGCAATAGGTACGTCCGGAAGCTGTGTAGCCGTATCTTTCGATCAGCCTGCCCCCGATTTTAACCGCTTCTCTGGCCGTCCGGGCCCTTTCCGCCATCAGCCTGCGGAGCCAGTAACCAATTCCCCCGTCGGTAAGTTCGGGCGTATCCTCACGCGAAAGGCACTGATCTGAGGCAATGGTTACACCCCATTGATTCATATATGCGTCAGAAAACTCCATCTCCGGCATCTCAAGCCAGAGGTAATCCCAGGTTTCACCTACCTGCCCGGCAATGCCGCCATTTTTAAGCAGGATTTTTTCGTTGAAGGCATGTTTTTGTGCCGGAACCTTATACCAGTTCACTATCCTGTCGCCCCAGTCGTCCTCGTTATGCGCAAACATTACGGATCCGTCCAGAGTGGCCTCTTTTCCCGCCAAAACGGAAAAACAGTTGAAAGGATTTTCACTTTGTGCCACAGCCTGCCATCCGGCAAAAAGCAAACAGCTTGTCAATAAAAGAATTCTCTTCATAATGTGATGTTAACAGGAAATAAATTATATGCCAACACAAATGTACAGATTATTCAATATGAAATAAGGTTCATCCCTCCGGGTAATTAATCAGGGCGAGAAATTCTTCCTCACTGATCACAGGCACACCCCATTCGAGGGCCTTTGCCAGCTTGTTCGGACCTATATTTTCACCTGCAATCAATAAACCGGTTTTTTTCGACACTGCAGAGGAGGGTTTGCCACCATGCTGTTCAATCAACCGATGAATTTCATCCCTTGAGAACTTCTCCAGCCTGCCACTGGCTACTATGGTTTTTCCTTTCAACGCATCGGACAGCGGTTTTGCCGTTTCTTCCAACTCCAGGCGCAGGCCTGCTTTCCTGAGCCTATCAATCCTATGCCTGTTGGCGGAAACGGAGAAATAACCCAGCAGGCTTTCGGCAATCCGTTCCCCGATTTCGTCAACCCCAATCAGTTCATCATATCCGGCTGCCATCAAATGATCGATATTTCTGAACTGCTGTGCCAGCTTTTTGGCCACTGTTTGCCCTACATATCTGATCCCCAGGGCAAAAAGCACTTTTTCAAAGGGCTGCTTTTTGGCTTCCTCAATGCCTTTAAGGATGTTTTCCACAGTTTTTTCCCTGAAACCGATCCTTCTTTCGGTTTTGTCGCCCGAGGCTTCAATCGTTTTCTCAATACCCATCAAATCCTCATATCTCAGGTCAAAAAGGTCGGCGGGATCAGCAATGATGCCTTTTTCAAACAGCAGGGCTATCTTTCCTTCACCTAAGCTGTCGATATCCATGGCATTCCTGCTGATGAAATGCTCCACTTTCCCCCTGATCTGAGGAGGGCAGTTGTTTTCATTCGGGCAGTAATATATGGCTTCGCCCGGCTTGCGTATAAGTTTTGTGCCACATTCCGGACAATTCACCAGGTAAGTGAACGGCATTGAGTCATCAGTCCTGCCTTCCGGGTCAACCCCAACGATCTTAGGGATGATCTCACCCCCTTTTTCCACATAAACCCTGTCGTTGATCCTGATGTCGAGGGTCTGAATGATATCGGCATTATGAAGCGACGCCCGCTTCACCGTTGTCCCGGCTAAGAAAACAGGCTCAAGGTTGGCGACAGGGGTCACGGCGCCTGTCCTTCCTACCTGAAAATCAACAGATAACAATTTCGTAACTGCCCGTTCGGCCTTGTACTTATAAGCAATGGCCCAGCGGGGGGATTTGGCTGTGCTGCCTAATTCTTCCTGCTGTTGATAGTTGTTCACCTTCACCACTACACCGTCAATTTCAAAGGGAAGTTCCTTTCTGCCAGTATCCCACTCATGAATGAAATCAATAACTTCCTGCAAAGCGCTGCATTTTGCAATGTAAGGGGGCACTTTAAAACCCCACTTCCTGGCAGCCATCATATTGTCGTAGTGGTTATCATGCGGAAGCCCATTCCCCAAAAGAAGATAAAGGAAGCAATCCAGCGGTCTTCCGGCCACTGCTGAAGAATCCTGCATTTTAATGCTCCCTGAAGCAGCATTGCGCGGATTGGCAAAAGGGGCTTCTCCGCTGGCCACCCTCTCCTCATTAATCCGCCGGAAAGCATCGAGGGGTATGAATATCTCACCCCGGATCACAAATCCGGAGGGATAATTGCCTTTCAGCCGAAGGGGGATGCTCCTGATGGTTTTGACATTGGCCGTTACATCGTCGCCTTTGGCGCCATCGCCTCTGGTGACTGCGCTCTGAAGCAATCCGTCCCGGTAGGTCAGGCTGATGGAAACACCGTCGTATTTGAGCTCGCAGACGTACTCCACATCTTCACCGGTCTGCTTCACCACCCGATTGTGAAAATCGGTGAGTTCGGCTTCCGAATAGGTGTTGGAGAGGGATAACATGGGATATTCGTGCGGGGTTTGTATGAAATCTTTGGTGATGTCGCCCCCTACACGGCGGGTTGGGGAATCGGGCAGGGCATATTGAGGGAAGGCCTTTTCAAGTGCATCAAGTTCCTCCAACAGCATATCAAAATCATAATCGCTGATCACCGGGCCGGAAAGCACGTAGTACCTGTAGTTATGATCATTTAACTCTCTTGTTAACAGCTCAATACGCGATCTGGCCTCTTCATTTGTCATCATTGAACAATTATATGTCTGACCTGGATTTCCACCCCTTTAATTCTGACTGGCACAACAAAGTTAATTCTAAAAATAAATATTTCATTAATTTTGATGATATTAAAGCGCAGGAAATGGAACACGGATAACACGGGTGTGACGGGTGGACGCGGAGGGGTGAAAATTTGTGGGAATGGAACACGGATGACACGGGTATGACGGATGGTCGAGGATGGGTGAATATCTGTGGGAATGGAACACGGATGACACGGGTGTGTCGGATGGTCGAGGATGGGTGAATAT
>JAFGME010000313.1 GCA_016927695.1 Bacteroidales bacterium | reverse complement strand
TTTTTTATGCTAATTTACGACATTTTGTGTCTGCGATAAATAGAACGTAACTATCTGATCCCCTGAGAGCGGATCAGGAGCTCTGAATTTTGACATTAATCTTGTGTAATTGATCTGAAATCTCCTTCTTTTTTTGCTCCCATTCTTCTTTTGCTTCTGCTCTTCCGAGGTAAAGCTGTAGTTTGAACAGGTCAAAACGGGTATGAAAATCATCCAGTTTATCAGCAGCTTCTCCGGCGAAATTACCGATCTTTACTTTTGAAGAACCATAAGCCTCTGTAATATTTATTTTTAATTGCTCTATTCCATTGCTGATGGTTCGCTGCTGTTCTTTCAGGGCATCTTCTGTTTCGGCTTTACCAGTGGCAGCCTGAATACGTAGCTTTTCGATGGAAGATTTTATTTTTTTTTCTTTTTCTTCAGTTAAATCATTAACATTGCTCAACCAGTCATTCGCAGATTCAAGCCAACCCATCAGGTGTTTCTTCTGCTTTTCGAATTCATCCTTTATCCCGGTTGCTTCCATATGCAGCAGAACATTCAAATCTTCTGCCAATGATTTCCAGTCATTGAGTTTTTTTTGTTCTGTTTCTTTGTTTGTTTCATTCTGTTTCATAGCAAATTGTATTATTTGATTATTGCTTTTTTGCTGTAAATTACACCTCAATTCCGGCAGTGGATAAAACCACAACATTACCCGGAAATTCTTTACTTCCATCCTCTTCGGCAGTGATAAATATTTTGACCGGTTTTGATGAAGATACCGTCTCAAATGTCACATTCAGATTATTCGAACTCTTTACCTGACCTAAGTTTTCATTTGTCTTCTTATCTGTCTCCATCCACACTACATAGGTATTTTTTGATTGTTGCAGACTTTCAACCGCAGCTAAATTTGATATCCGGATTTTAATGACGTAATTATTATTTTTGTCTTTTTTTACCTTAACATACCCGGCTGCTGCCGGAGTCATTGTTGAAGGCAGAAAATCATTTCTCTTTGTACAGGAGTTAAACGAAAATATGATCAGGATTGTAAAAACTCCCAATAACAGATTTTTTGTCAGCGTTTTCATTTTGTTTTAATTATAAGTTTTTTAACTGTTAAACCACAAAGGTATTTCTCATCAGACTTTAAATCATTACATCATTCTTGAATTTAGTTACATCATTCACACATTTGTTAATAAAGTAAATATCCACCTTTTAAAAGGTGGATATTTACTAAGTTATAAAAACTGGTCAAATAATGGCCATGCCCCAACCTGCCCGGATGATTATTCCGGTATGTAACACTTTGCTGCGTATAAATCCGGAACCTGGCCTCCCTTGCCGGCATTTGGGAGCCAGATATCGTTTTTATCTCCGTTGTTGACCTCAATATCCATATTGAAATCACCTGCCAGGTAACCTGCTAATCCTGCCTGAGCATTCCACACATCGTTTTTATCAACATTGTTTACCTCTCCATTGGAATCCCCATCACCACCGGTCATACCCCATATACCTGTTGCAACCTCTTTGTGGGCAAGGATGCCCCCATATACTGATGTGGCTGAGGAAGTGAAGTCATAGGAGTATACTCCGCCGCTTTCAGTCAGAGGCACCGCTGACATGATCCCTAAATGATTTCTGTGCCACAATACAACAAACAAATCCTGAGAGTACGTGGTGAGAAATGTAAGCATACCGCTGCCGTCAATATTCGTGATGGTTCCGTCGCTATGGATAAATGCGGCCTGCCGGTCAATCATGGTGGCATTGCCGGCCGATGCTGCACTGGAGGCATCCCTTAGCTCTACCAAAACCCAGTCAACAATATCAGGGTCAGGTATGGAAGATACGAATTCCGCACCCGAATAATTCCAGGGTGCATTACTATAAGGTTGTGCCAAAGGCAAATTGCCCAAAGTGTTCAGAAATGGTATCATTTGGTCTGTTACAAACGGACCTTCAAGAAAAGCTTTGATATTTAAAACAATTCCCGGGATAGGGCAACCGGGAGGCATTATGGCAGTTATTGCAGCGGTGCTCAGAAACCCTACCGTTGTTAATGCCCTGCCATCAAGCATAACTCCTGTGGCCAGGTCGATCGCGCCATTATTGCAAACAATGGTTCCTTTGAAAATTGAATAATCGGCTATACTTACTGCGCCGTTAACCAGCCAGAACACATTTTTTGGCTGTGTTCCGTTGGTCAGAATGACCTTTGAATAAGTACTTGTTGTCAGCGCGCCATATATCTTTATTACAAAAACCGCGTCTGAATTACCCAGTGCATTGAGATATAGCGTATCTGTGAAAACTGTTGCAGCATTCAGGAGGTAAGTATGAGGTGTGAGAACAAGGTTATTTCCGAATTGAGCCGGATACAACAACTCAATATCATAGGGTAGAATGATCAGGTAATCTCTGACATTGATCAGATCGGCGGCGCATTGTGCTGTGGAAACATCCGGAATGGGATGAATGGTACCGTTTACTAAAAGCGGATCGAAACCGGTTGTTAAACCGACATTCGTTCCAACGTCACCTGTTACATAAGTAATGCCTGCGTTTGTAACCTCACCATTTGCAGAAAATAGTGCATAACATATTGTGGAAGCAAGTGGAGGGGGGGCGGGGCCTGTCAGAATCGGGCTTCCGCAGCCGATGGGTGTATAGGCTAACACTCCGGAAACACTAACCGCTCCTGTAGTGGAAAGCGCTCTGCCTTCAAGCGTAACGCCTGTGTACATATCAATAGCTGCATTATTTGCAACAACGGTTCCCCTCATGGTAGTTCCTGTAGCCATACTTACCAAACCTTCTACTTTCCAAAACACATTACATGCCAGCGCTCCGTTAATCAAAGTTATTATTGAATTGGCGTTTGTTGAAAATGCGCCCTGTATCTGGATAATAAATACTGAAGTGGAATCACCCTCTGCATCGAGCGTAAGTTCTAAATCGAGGGTAGCCGGACCCGATACGGAGTAAACCCCTGCAATGAGAATTTGTCCGTTTCCCAGCAAAGGTGCAGGGAAGAAAGTCGGAATGGCGCTATTCAGTTGATTATAAGCAATCAACAGATCTGCCGCACATTGTGCGCTTGCGCCATCGTTGGCATGCATTACGCCATTCACATTTCCGAAACCGGTGATGGAACCGCTGTTCGCACCGACATTGCCTGTAATCAAGGAAGTTCCGGAATTGGTTACTGCTCCTACACTTGAAAAGAGGACAAAATCCGCCGCAGTTCCCAGATTAGGAGCCTGTCCTAAACTCATAAATGGTATTAATAACAGAAAAACCGCTACTAATACAAA
>JAFGME010000312.1 GCA_016927695.1 Bacteroidales bacterium | reverse complement strand
TTTTTTATGCTAATTTACGACATTTTGTGTCTGCGATAAATAGAACGTAACTATCTGATCCCCTGCGAGCGGATCAGGAGCTCTGAATTTACAACTTTTGCTTCTCTTTTTATTAAGCGTAAATTCAATCCTATTTCCATTCCAAGAAGTTCAAGATTTTCATTTAAAGATAACCAAGTTGTAAAATCAGTTGTCTCATTTTGAAATACTTTCCTAATCGGAACAACTGATATTTTATCAAGTTTAATTTTCATTGTAGAATCTCATTTGCGCTTACCATTAGCTAACGGATGTTCTTCATAAAAATCTCAGCAATACTGAAATTCAGAGGCTAAATTATGAAAGATTTCATTTGAAGCAAAATCGCGTATTGAAAAATTAACCGGCATAAGCCATAGTCCTTCTCAGGTACGTGCCTTTATGCATCGAAATGGGCTGCACTATAAAAAGACAAGACATATACCCGCCAAAGCAGATACGGAAAAACAGCGTGAATGGGACAAAGAAAAACCAGAACCGGCAATTAAGGATGCACAAAATGGTGCATGTCATTTATTGTTTGTTGATGCCGCTCATTTTATATTGCAACCTTTTATATGCGCCTTGTGGTGTTCAATACGCTTGTTTAACAAGGCAGCTTCAGCGCGCAATAGACTCGATGTGTTGGGGTCTGTAAATGCTACCACTGGATTTTTTCAGACAGTCAACCAAAAACACACTGTCGATTTAACGAAATTGTTAACACTGAATTTTCAATTCTTTGAAAACAAAAATGCGGAAATTTACCCGGTTGAAAAATAACAATGAGATACCGGAATTTATCCCGTTCGGATTAAAATCACAAATAACCCTTATTATTTAAAAACCTTAGTAAAATAAGGGAATATGGTCGTGCAAATTCAGGATTTCTCACTGTTACTAAGGTTAGGGAAATAAATTAAGGTTTTGATGGCTTTCCTGTTATAAAACACGCTGTAAACAATAGCCTTTAGTTTGGTAAAACGCGAAAATGTCAATTTTATCTCACGAATAATCAGCAGCTTTAACAGTCTGTCAAAAATCATCAACCACCAGGAGATTCCAATCTTGACACCAGGGAGAGATATCTGCTTTTGCCTTTCCGGTCTCTCATGTTTGTTAAAAAAGAGATGCGGAAATTTATCCCGTTCGCAGTATAGCAGTCTGTTACATCAGGCACCGGACTGGTTCAACCGGTGATCTCGTCAACGGAGGGCCGTTTATCCTCCGAAGTCATCAAAAGCAATCATTTCCTGGGGCACCCCGAAATCATCCAGCATTTTCAGAACCGCCTGGTTCATCATGGGCGGGCCGCAGAAGTAGTATTCGATATCTTCCGGTTCAGGATGATTTTTGAGGTAATTGTCGATGATCACCTGGTGGATGAACCCGGTGAGTCCGGTCCAGTTATCTTCCGGCACGGGCTCCGACAAGGCAATGTAAAACCTGAAGTTCGGGAATTGCTTTTCTATGGCCCGGAATTCATCCACATAGAACAACTCTCGGCTCGACCGGCCGCCGTACCAATAGGTAACTATCCGGTCGGTGGTTTTGAGTGTCTGGAAAAGGTGGAAAATATGAGAACGCAGGGGAGCCATACCGGCGCCGCCACCGATGTACATCATCTCTCTGTTGGTTTTTTTAATATGGAATTCACCATACGGACCTGAGATCATGACTTTATCGCCCGGTTTACGCGAAAAAATGAAAGAGGAACAAATTCCGGGGTTAACGTTCATGAAGGCATTTTTTGAGCGGTCCCATGGCGGTGTGGCGATACGGATATTCAGTTTGATGATATTCCCTTCCGCCGGATGGTTGGCCATGGAATAGGCCCTGAAAACAGGCTCCGGGTTTTTCATTTTAAGGCTCCACATGTTAAACTTGTCCCAGTCGCTGCGGAATTTTTCTTCCACTTTAATATCTTTATAATCCACCTCGCACACCGGCACGTCGATCTGGATATAGCCGCCCGGCTGAAAATCGAGGGCTTCACCTTCGGGGAGTTTCACGACAAATTCCTTGATAAAGGTGGCTACATTATGGTTGGAAATCACCTCGCATTCCCATTTTTTGATGCCGAAGATTTCCTTGGGGATTTCAATTTCCATATCTTCCCTCACCTTCACCTGGCAACCCAGCCTCCAGTTGTTCATTTGTTCTTTCCTGGTGAAATATCCCGTTTCCGTGGGAAGAATGGAGCCCCCACCCTCGAGCACCCGGCATTTACACATGGCACAGGTACCTCCCCCGCCGCAGGCGGAAGGAAGGAATATCTTCTGTGCAGATAAAGTGGAAAGCAATGTGGAACCCGGGTGAACCACCAGCTCTTTTTCATTGTTGATGGTGATCTTAACATCCCCCTGCGGGGTGAGTTTTTTCCTGGCATAAAGAAGGAGAGCCACCAGTAGAATAATAATCACCAGAAAAACGATGACGCTTATCAGGATAATCTGGCCGATGCCTGCAACTAAAACCATAGTATGTAAAAATGTTAATTATCTATAATTTGATTCCCATAAAACTCATAAAAGCAATGCCCATCAGCCCGGTGATGATAAAAGTGATACCCAGACCGCGGAGAGGGGCGGGTACATCGCTGTACCTTATCTTTTCCCTGATGGCCGCAATGCCCACTATTGCCAGGAACCAGCCCACTCCGGAACCCAGGCCGAAAGAGGTGGCTTCGGCAACAGTCTGGTACTCCCTTTCCTGCATGAACAGCGAGCCTCCCAGAATGGCACAGTTTACAGCAATGAGAGGGAGAAATATTCCCAATGAATTGTAAAGTGCAGGGGAGAATTTCTCTATTACCATCTCCACAAGCTGAACCATGGAAGCAATCACTGCAATGAACATGATAAAACTCAGGAAGCTGAGGTCGATTTCCGCAAATTCGGGCCCTAACCATGAGAGCGCTCCTGCGCTCAGGAGGTATTCATTGATGAGATAATCCACCGGCACGGTGATTCCCAGTACAAATATCACCGCAATGCCAAGGCCTACAGATGTTTTAACGGTTTTTGAAACTGCCAGGTAGGAACACATACCCAGGAAGTAAGCAAAAACCATATTGTCGATGAAAACAGACTTGACGAATATATTGAAGAGCTCTTGCATATTGTTTGATTTTAGAGTTTACTTTAAAACCTTTTTTCTATTTGTTTTCTTCAATGAGATCCCTGTTCCGGCTTCTCTGTACCCAGATAATGATGCCTACGGTGATCAGAGCCATGGGGGGCAGGATCATCAAACCATTGTTTTTATAACCGATACCGTAAATGCCCGTGAGTTCCACCAGAGGATATCCCCAGATGGTACCCGAGCCCAGCAATTCCCTGAAAAATGCCACTACGATCAATATCCATGCGTATCCTGCTGCATTCCCAATCCCGTCGAGGAAGGCAGGCCAGGGTTTATTGCCCATGGCAAAAGCTTCAAGTCTTCCCATGATGATACAGTTGGTGATGATGAGGCCCACAAACACCGAAAGTTGTTTACTCACCTCGTAGGCAAAAGCCTTGAGCACCTGATCGACAAGGATTACCAGGGCTGCAATCACGACCAGTTGCACAATGATCCTGATCCTTGGCGCTATGGTATTCCTGAGGAGGGAGATCACAACATTGGCGGCTGCAAGCACTGCAACCACGGAAATCGACATGACCACTGCAGGTTCAAGTTTTGCCGTTACAGCCAGGGCAGAACAAATTCCCAACACCTGAACTGTGATTGGGTTGTCCTTGTTGAGGGGGTTCGTAATCAGTTTCCTGTTTTTCGGCGAAAACAAAGGTTCTTTTTGCTTAACTTCTTCTGCCATCGCTATTTTGTTTTTTTAAAATATTCAAGATAATTGCTCAAACCGTCATATAACATATCCGAAACGCCAACGCTGGTAATGGTGCCGCCGGTGATGGCATCCACGCCGTGTATCCTTTCCTTTTCAGGTAGAACCTGCACACCGCCTTTCACCACTTTAACCGATGTGAAGCGGCCGTTTTCATCAAAGATCAGCTTCCCTGCAAATGGTTTCTGGAAATCGGGTTTGTCAATCTCTGCCCCTAAACCCGGTGTTTCGCTTTTGTGCCCGAAATTCACTCCATACACTGTGGTAAGGTCTTCCTCAAGCGCTATATTACCCCAAACCGGACCCCAAAGACCCTTGCCCAGCAAAGGCAGGATATAATAGTCGCCCGATTCTTTCCGGCAAACAAAAACAGGGAAAAGCGGTTCTGTGGCGTCTTTTCCGGATTCAAACTCCTTTTTTTTATGCTGCTCCTCTTTCAGGTTGATTTCAAAGGGGCGCATAACCCCTTTAACAAGCCTGCCATCCTCAAATAAACTGATGATTTCCCCTTTGAGGTTTACGGCTTCTTCCCTGACGATATACTTTGAGTATAAACCTTCGGCGTTGGTTTTATCCGATTCAATACCGGCAGAACTGAGGATATCGATCATTTTGGCCGTACGGACATTTCTGTCCTGTATGGGCTTCAGCAAAGAGGCAGCCGATGACAGAATGGCTGCAACCACGATGACCATCACAGAGGAGTAAATGAATATGTATCTGTTGCTGTACATGGTTATTACATTATAAAGATTAGTTTATGCTTTGACTTTGATCCTTTTAAGCCTCCGGCTGATATTGGACTGAACCACATAATGATCGATGAGCGGTGCAAAAACATTCATAAACAAAATGGCCAGCATGACGCCCTCCGGATAGGCAGGGTTGAACACCCTGATAAGAATGGCAATCATCCCTATCAGGAAGCCATAAATGTACTTGCCCTTGTTTGTCTGGGTTGCAGTCACCGGATCTGTTGCCATAAACACTGCTCCAAAGGCAAAGCCTCCCATCACCAGGTGGAAGTGAGCCGGTATGCCCATGTAGTCGTTCAGACCCCAGAGATTAAAGAGCAATCCCATGATATACCCTCCGGCGAAAACCGAGAACATGATCCGCCAGCTTCCGATGCCTGTAAAAAGCAGTATCGCCGCTCCGATAAGTATGGCCAGGGTGGAGGTTTCCCCTACCGAGCCCGGGATGAAGCCGTAAAACATGTCGGAAAAGGAGGGCAGCGCCCCGATATTTCCCACCAGTGCATTTCCAAGCGGAGTAGCTCCGGACCAGGCATCCGCTTTTTCGGCTATCCAGACAATATCCCCCGACATATCCTGAGGATATGCAAAAAACAGAAACGCCCTTGATGTGAGCGCTACATTCAGGATATTCATCCCGGTGCCACCGAACACTTCCTTTCCGATGATCACGGCAAAAACCACTGAAACCGCAAGCATCCAAAGCGGAATATCAGGAGGTACAATGAGTGGGATCAGCATCCCTGAAACAAGATAACCCTCGTTTACTTCATGACCCCGGATTTGTGCAAAAATAAATTCGACGCCCAGACCCACAGCATAGGAAACCACGATAAGCGGAAAAACTTTCAGAAACCCATACCAGAACTGGTCCCACAAGGTGACCGTTTCGGCCAATGATCTGAAATGCTGAAATCCGACATTCCACATGCCAAATATCACAGCAGGGATCATTGCCGCCACCACAATACTCATCGTCCTTTTCATGTCGAGGGCGTCGCGTATATGGGCGCCCGCTTTGGTTACCTTGTTGGGTACATAAAGGAAAGTTTCAAAAGCATCAAATGTGGAATGAAGCTTCTCAAACCTCCCTCCCTTTTCAAACCCGGGCTTAATTTTATCAATGAATCTTCTCAATGACTTCATTAAAAATCCTGTTTAGTAGTTATAAAATCCATAAATCAATAAAACTCATGACATTTCCTTCCTCATCAGGTCAAGGCCTTTTCTTACAATGGCCTGGATGTCGGTTTTGGACGGATCGATAAACTCACACAAGGCGAAATCTTCCTCGTCAACCTCGTAAATACCCAGATTTTCCATCTGCTCGATGTCTTCGATCATAATGGATTTGATCAGATGCATTGGATATATGTCAAACGGAAATACTTTTTCAAATTCACCTGTAATCACAAATGCCCTTTTGCCCCCATTCAGATTGGTATCAAGCCTGTATTGTTTATTGGGCATCAGCCATGAAAAGAAGGATCTGGAGAAGCTGAATTTGTTCAGTCTGGGGGCTGCCCACCCGAAAAACTCATAATAATCTCCTTCAGGGATTACGGTAATCTGGTAATCATAAAAGCCAAGATAACCGATTTTTTCTATTCTTTTGCCGGTGAGTACGTTTCCTGAAATAACCCTCAGGTTTCCCTGGGCGATATTGTTTTTCAGCAGATCCTGCATGGAAACCCCTGTGGTTGTTTTGTAATAACGCGGATTTTTCACTTCCGATCCTGTAAGGGCAATGGTACGTGTGGCATCGTATATGCCTTCGTTGAACAGTTTTCCGATGGCGACCACCGCCTGCGGATTCACGTACCAAACGATATCCCCTTTGTTGATGGGGTCGAGCCTGCTGATTTGTGTGCCCACATTGCCGGCAGGGTGGGGCCCGGAGAACGCTCTGATCTCCACATTTGCCGCTTCCTTAAACACTTTCGACCTGCTTTTCGGGTTGTGCAGGTTCAGGTAAACAGGCCCGTCTGTCAGCCTCGTGAGGGCGTTCAGCCCCGTTTGAAAATCGGCTCCTCTTTCTTCCAAAATATAATCATAGTCAGGCGCCAGCGGCGATGAATCGAAAGCCGATATAAAAACCGATTTCGGGTTGTCCTGGGGATTGGCAATAACGGAGTAAGGCCTCTGCCTGATGTGGGGCCAGATACCGCTTTTGAGAAGTTTGCCGGCGACCTGCTCCCTGTGAAGGGTTTTGGGATCGGCTTTGCCGAAATCCTCATGTTCGTCTTTCCCATCGGGCCTGATGACGATCTCCAGCATCACCCGTTTGGCGCCTCTTCTGACCTCGGTTACCGTACCGCTCACCGGTGAAGTAAACACGATATTATCACGGTATTTGTCGAAAAAAACAGCTGTGCCTGCTTTGACCGGGTCTCCCTCTTTGACAAATAACTTCGGAAAAACTCCGTTGAAGTCAGTGGGTTTGAGGGCAATTTCTCCGGCAGGGGCCATATCCGTTTTCTTCTCTGCTTCACCGTGCAACTTAATATCAAGGCCTTTTTTGATGTAAATCGTTTGTGACATACCTTTTCGAATAAATCCGGTATTATTATATATTTAGAATGTTCGATATTAAATCAAGCCGCTAAATTAAATAAAACTGGTAAAACTCCAACACCGGCGACCGAAATTATAGAAAAAAACCGTTATCTGTTTAAAAAAAACCTTTTCATCTATCTTTGCAGCAATTGAATGAATGATATGGACAAGATAAAGAACAGAATAAAAAACCTGGCCACAGAATATCTCCGTGACATCATTTCAGTTCGCAGGCACCTTCACAAGTTTCCTGAGCTTTCATTTGAAGAACACAATACCTCGGAGTTTATTTCGGCTTATCTTTCGGAGTTGGTTATTCCGCATAAAAGGGGGATTGCAAAGACAGGAATTGTTGGCCTCATCGAAGGCAGGAGTGGCAAAGGGAAAGTGGTGGCGCTGCGGGCCGATATGGATGCACTTCCGGTCAGGGAGCAGAATGAAGTGGAATACAAATCGGCCCATGATGGCATTATGCATGCCTGCGGTCATGATGTCCACATGGCAGGCCTGATGGGAGCGGCCAGGATACTGAATGAGATGAAAGACGATTTTGGCGGTATCGTCAAGCTCATTTTTCAGCCTTCCGAAGAAACCTATCCCGGAGGCGCAAAAGTGATGATAGAAGAAGGCGTTCTGGAAAACCCAAAACCGGATGTGATCATCGGGCAGCATGTTTATCCTGATTTAAAATCCGGGCACATAGGGATGAAAGGCGGCAATTACATGGCCTCGACCGATGAGATTTACCTCAGGGTGACGGGTAAAGGAGGGCATGCGGCCACCCCGTTTAAAAACATCGACCCGGTGCTTACCGCTTCGCACATCCTGGTGGCTCTTCAACAGGTAGTAAGCAGGAATGCCAACCCCGGAATTCCTACCGTTCTCTCTTTCGGAAGGTTCATCGCCGATGGAAGAACCAATGTGATACCCGACACGGCCCGGCTTGACGGGATCATGCGCACTTTTGACGAACAGTGGCGTTCAGAAATGAAACAAAAGATCACACGGATGGCTAAGGGGATTGCCGAGGGCATGGGCGCCCATTGTGAGGTGGTGATTGATCCGGGATATCCGGTGCTTCATAACGACGAAAACCTTACCCAAAGGGTGATGGGTTACGCACGTGACTTATTAGGCGATGAATGTGTTCATGAGATCGAAGCCAGGACCACAGCCGAGGATTTTGCCTATCTTGCCCGCGCAATACCCGGTTGTTTTTACAGACTGGGGGTTAATCCGCCTGACAGCACAACAGCGCCAAACCTGCACACCTCCACCTTTAACGTGGACGAAAGCAGCCTGCATACCGCCATGTCTATGATGGCCTGGACTGCCATTCATGAAATGAAACTAACCGTTTGACCTATGAAACTCATGCTTTTGATGGTTTTAACCGGCGGATTGTTAATGACTGCCGGAATTTCTGCTGCAGAACCCGACACTCTGATCCCTGATAAAATATACCGGGAAAACATCAAAACAGTCCTGCTTCACAGGGAAGGGTGGGATCTTTCGGCCCCGCTGATCAAGTTGAATTCCGGCGAGAGGCTGGCGCTTTCCTTTGATGACCTTGAGGGCGGTGTCAAAGAGTACAGGTTTACCATTGTTCATTGCAACCATCTTTGGGAACCCTCCGATCTGCAGCCTTTTGAATACATCGAAGGATACACTGAAGATGGGATCTATGAGCACGAATTCTCAAGAAATACGGTTATTGACTACACCCATTATACCGCCTGGATCCCCAATGAGGATATCCGACCGAAGCTGAGCGGCAATTATCTATTGAAAGTATGGGATAATGATGCGGAAGAGATTTGTTTCACCCGGAGGTTCATGGTCTTTGAAGAACTCGTGGATATTGAAGGAGAGGTAAAACCTTCGGCCAGAATAGAAGAGAGAAAGTCAAGGCAGAAAGTGGAATTCAGCATCGACGCCGGCAGCTACCGGATTGACAATCCCTACAGGAACCTGTTCGCAGTGATCGTGCAAAACAACTGCTTCGAAACAGCAATTTACGGCCTTCAGCCGAAGATGATCGTGGGAAACAAAATTGACTATTCACACGAAGAGGGAAATGTATTTGACGGTGGCAACGAATACCGCAATTTCGAGATCAGGGACATGGGGCTTCCGTTTGAAAGGGTCGAAGAGATCACCCTTGGCCAGGAGACCTACACGGTAAAGCTCGCCAAAGATGAGAGCAGGGCTTTCCGGGTATACAAGACCATGGATGATATCGACGGCAGGTTCAAGATCGACAAAAGCCGCTCCGAGTTCCCGGAAACGGAAGCTGAATATGTTTATGTTGAATTCTCTCTCGGCATTCCCTACCCCATGGCCGATGCGGCAATGTACATCGACGGGTCTTTCTGCCGGCCGGCCTTTTGTGATGATTGTAAGATGGAATGGAACCTTAAAAGGAAGCTGTACGAAAAAACCCTGCTGCTTAAACAGGGTTATTACAATTACCGGTATGTCAGAATGCCTATTATTACGGGCGAGCCTGAAATTGGTTATATAGAAGGCAATCACGCCGAAACGGAGAACGAATATACCGTTTATGTGTATTATTTTGATATCTCACTGAACTGTGAGATCCTGGCGGGAGTGAGACAGAAAAATACCGGAAACTAATGTGTTTTTTCTTTCCTTATTGCTTTTTTGTTCTTTTTTTCCTGATAAGGTCCTTTGCCAGATCAATGGCCATACAACAAATATTTCCCATGGATTCATCTCCGTTCTGATACAGTTGATAAGCGTTAACAAAGTTATAATACACCCGGATTGAATCAGGATTGCTCCTGGCCTGTAACAATATATTGTATGAGTGAATTCTGAGATCCTCCTTAATAAGGGCATCAATGTAATTCCTCAATTGTTCATCTGTAACTATAACTTCCCTATCCAATTTTTCCTTTGTTTCTTTTCGCTTTATTTTCGAGTTCTTTTGATTAAAAAGATCCCTCAACAAACCCCTTTTTAGCGCCATATAATCTTCCTTTGACCTCCAGGGAAATGCCATCGTTGAATTTTCCTCTTCATCTTCGGGATAAAGCCAGAATCCTTTCATCAATCTTTTTTTTGTCTTCCTGGGTAATCTGAAATTTTTCATAATTCTTATTTTTGATTTAAATTATTTTTGTTGAAATTAGCAACATCATAGCTATACTGTGATTTATATCGAGTTATACCGCTTGAAGTTATAATGACCTCCAACTTTTTTGTTTTAAGATTGGAATAATTCCAAGTAAGAATTCCGTAGATAGGAATATTAAATTCAATGAAAGCCTCATCAACTCTTTCATCCAAATGTTGATATGTATGTCTAAAATCCCTAATGTATTCAATTGGGTTCATTAAATCACTTTGGCTTGAAAAGTTAAGGCGTGAATGAAGGTTTATCAAGCGTTGTAAATTATCTATTATACTCCAGACCTCAATATATAATTTTGGCAAATCCTTCACAATTTTTGAATCTTGAGTTGAGAGATCATTTATTTGAATCAATAGATTTGACCAACTATTGTCAATTATTTCTAAAGAGAATCTTATAGCATCAAGAATTAGAAACTGCCTTTTATCCAATCTAATTGGAAGATAATGTATTATGGAATTGGATCGGAGTATCATATGCGCATTATTTTTTAATAGATAATTTTCATCTGATGTTTCATTCAAGAGGCAATATTGCTCAACTTTTAATGAATATAACAATTAACCTTTAAGATTTTCAGAATACAAAATCCTAAGACCTTCAAACGTAAAATACAATATTAATAACAGAAGCAGTGGAAAAATAATTTTCAGTTGTTAAGCTTCATCAACTTTCACTTCTAAGGCAAAACGGATCATCCGCACTTGGAGTACCCGCACTCCTTGCATACGAGGCACCCTTCCTTATACATGAGCGAGCCTTCGCTGTGGCATTCGGGGCATGTATGTTTTTTATCGACAGTGCCGTCGGGTACAAATTTTTTCAGGGCCCTGACCACCCCGTTTTTCCAGGTATTGATGCTGTCGATGGTGAAGTCGAGGTTTTCCACCAGGTCGATGGCATAAGTGAGGGGCATACCGTGTCTGAGGATCCCGCTGATGAGCTTGGCATAATTCCAGTACTCCCTTTCAAATGCCCTTGACAATCCTTCGATGGTGGTTTTATAACCGTCTTTATCTTCGAACTGGAAGTCGTAGCGCGCCCTTTCCGTTTTTGTGGGCTTGTTGCGGATCACCCAGCCATTGGTCACTGCTGTGGGAAGCCAGAAATGGTCAGCCTTTCCGGTGAATATCTCGTAGGGTTTGCCATCCAGCAGGCCCACTACGGCGATCCACTTTTCATAATCGTTCTGAAAACGTACAATTTCGGCTTCAAGCATTTGGGGGCGGGGAGGCGCTTTTGTTTCCTCGAAGACCATTCCGTCATTTTTATTTTCCCTGCTTACCAAAACACCCGACCTGGAGCCGTCTCTGTAAATTGTCATGCCTTTGCATCCGCTTTTCCAGGCAGTCATATACACTTCGCTCACCAGCTCTTCACTTGCATCGGCCGGAAGGTTCACCGTAACGCTGATGGAGTGATCGACCCATTTCTGGACTTCTCCCTGCATGCGCACCTTTTCCATCCAGTTGATATCGTTGGAGGTGGCCTTATAATAAGGTGATTTAGAGATCACTTCATTAAGTTCTTCATCAGAATAGGTCTTCACCTTATTCACATCATAGCCGTTGACCTGCAGCCAGGTCACGAATTTGGGATGAAACACATTGTATTCTTCCCATGAATCTCCCATGTCGTCTACAAAGGTTACATTGGAGGATTTATCGTTCGGGTTTACTTTTCTTCTTCTTTTGTACGAAACCATGTAAGCCGGTTCAATGCCTGAGGTGGTCTGGCTGCAGATGCTTACACTGCCTGTAGGGGCGATGGTGAGCATGGCGATATTCCGTCTTCCCACCCTTGTCATTTTATCATAGATTTTGGGAGCGGTTTCTTTGATTCTTTGTATAAACGGGTTGTTTTTCTCCCTTTCAATGTCAAACAAAGGGAAACTACCCCTCTGGGCGGCCATGTCAACGGAGGCTCTGTACACTTCAACGGCTAATTGCTTGTGCACTTCCACGGAGAAGTTGGTTGCTTCACTTGTGCCGTAACGGCAGCCTAAGGCAGCAAGCATATCTCCTTCAGCGGTGATCCCGATGCCAGTTCTGCGGCCTTTAATGCATTTTTCCCTGATCTTTTCCCAGAGTTCCTGTTCCACCCTTTTGATCTCATCATCTTCCGGGTCGGATTTTATTTTCCCGATGATGGCATCGATTTTCTCCATCTCCAGGTCGATGATGTCGTCCATTATCCTTTGGGCATGGTGAGCATGTTGAGTGAACAGTTCCGAATTGAAGTTTGCCTCCGGGGTAAAGGGATTTTCGACATAACTGTAAAGGTTAATGGCAAGGAGCCTGCAACTGTCGTAAGGGCAGAGGGGTATTTCACCGCAGGGGTTGGTGGAAACGGTTTCAAAGCCCAGGTCGGCGTAACAATCCGGCACCGATTCCCTGAGGATGGTATCCCAGAACAATATTCCCGGTTCGGCGGAGGCCCAGGCGTTGTGAATGATTTTGTCCCAAAGACGGTTTGCATCTGTTTCACGGGTAAAAACCGGGTTATCGGAATGTATCGGGAATTTCTGGAGATAAGGTTTATGATCCATAACGGCCTGCATAAACTCATCATTGATTTTCACCGACACATTGGCTCCGGTTACTTTTCCTTTTTCGAGTTTAGCGTCAATGAAATTTTCGGCATCGGGATGTTTCACTGAAATGCTTAGCATAAGCGCACCGCGTCTTCCGTCCTGGGCCACTTCGCGGGTGGAATTGGAGTATCTCTCCATGAAGGGAACAATGCCGGTTGAGGTAAGGGCGCTGTTTTTCACCGGGCTTCCCGTCGGCCTGATATGGCTCAGGTCGTGACCTACCCCGCCTCTTCTTTTCATCAGTTGCACCTGTTCTTCGTCTACCTTCATGATGCCGCCATAAGAGTCGGACGGACCATGGTGGCCGATGACAAAGCAGTTGGAAAGGGATGACACCTGGAAGTTGTTGCCCATGCCTGCCATGGGACTGCCCTGCGGTATGATGTACCTGAAATCCTTCAATAAATGATAAATCTCTTCCTCACTGAGCGGGTCAGGATATTTTTTTTCTATTCTTGCCACCTCGGCGGCCAGCCTCCGGTGCATATCGTCGGGGGTCAGTTCATAAATGTTGCCGGCGCTGTCTTTCAGGGCATATTTATTCATCCACACATTGGCAGCCAGTTCATCTCCACCGAAATATTCAGTGGATTTCCTGAGCACTTCAGCAGCATCATATTTTTGCAGATGACGTTTCGACAGAGGAGGGGCGGGTTTCTCCATCATGGGATTGCTGTTTTTTTTCTGTTCGGGCTTCACAGGTTCAGAGAGGTCTTTCAAAACGGCCTTTCTACTGTCTAACAGCTTGTCAAACAGATTATTGCTGGTTCCTTTAACAACAGTTCCTTCTATTTTTGAAAAAAGATCTTGCTCCATTTCCGACTTTTTTTACCGTCAGTTAAAAAATTAAAATGCTGATTCAGAGTGATAAATAAAAATTTGTGCCCGGTTGAAATTGTTGCACCAAGATACTACGTCCCGGCATTATGAAGCAAATTCTTTTTTAAACACAGAGTTGTTGAAAAATCCTTATCATTTTGATAATAACATCACTTGGAACCACCTGATCGATTTATTAACACGTTTTTAATAAAAAATTAATACTTTGTTAAAGCGGGCTTAACTCATGCCAAACCCTTATCATGTCTGAAATTCAATGACAGTAATGCAGCATGCTGCCATATTACTATAAAAAAATAAGATAGCCTTAAAAAATTTCAATTACTTATTTACAAAGGATTGTTAATTCCGATAATGCGGGATAAAACCCGGAATTAGAGGCCGTTGTAATGTCATTGCAGCCCTGTTCCTTTTTTCCAAGCGCGATCAGGGTCAATCCCCTGAAGTAATATGCAGGCGCCAGGTTCGGATTCAGGGAAAGGGTTTTGTTCAGGTCATCCAGCGCTTCATTAAGCTTTCCGGAGCGGTAAAGATCGACTCCCCTGTTGAGATAGGCTTCCGTATATCCGGGGTGGATTGCTATGGCCTTGTCATAATCGGCAAATGCCTTTTCAGGAGCTCCCTGCCTCGACCACACTATGGCCCTGTTCATGAAAGCTTCGGCGTTTCTCGGGTTTAACCGTATTGCCTCCGAGAAGTCCGTTTCGGCCTGCACCAAATTGTTGAGGTTCAGAAAGGCAATGCCCCTGTTGAAGAGGGCGTTGGCGTACAGGCTGTCTTTCAGGATGGCCAGACTGTAATCCGCAATGGCTTTTTGGTATTCACGGGCTGCATACCAGGCATTTCCCCTGTTATTGTAATACTCAGGCACAGAAGGATTCAACAGGATGGCAGTATCGAGGCGGGTGAGGGCCTCCCTGTAATCTCCCTGCCGGAGCAGGGCCAGGCCGAGGCTCCCGTAAAGTTCATCCCTGCCGGGCCTGAGTTTTACTGCCTTCATATAGTCCTTTGCCGCCTTTTCATTATCTGACAGTTGAAGATAGACCGCCGCCCTGTTGGCATAGCCCTTATAATTGCCGGGGGTATGGCGGATTACAGCCGAGAAATCGGCAAGGGCCCCACGGAGGTTCCCGTTTTCTTTTCTGTAGGCCCCGCGGTTGAGGTATGCCACCGATTCGTCAGGGTATTTGTCTATGATATCGGAATAAAACGATTCGTCGGTTTTCCACAGGGTTACCCTGTTCATGGTATGAAGAAAAACCATCAGAAAATATATTCCTAATAGGCCGAGTACGACTATCCGGAGGATTTTACCGGAATTCAGAAGGCGGTCAACGCCATAGCCTGCAATTAGAAAAAGTCCGGCAGAAGCTGCATAACTGTAACGGTCGGCCATAAAATAATCCCCTGCAGGAACTTCAAACAACTTGAGCAAAAGGGAGATGTTTATGAAAAAAAACATAATTCCGAAACCCACGATTGGGCTTTTTTTGAGTAAAAGCAGGGCAAAGAAAATCATCCCTGCCGCAAGGGCTGTATATGCAACCCCGGTTACCACAGAGATTTCAGTGTATGGATAGAATGCTGATAAGCCTGCAGGCACAAACAATTTAACCGCATACAGCGTCAAAGCTTTACCCGCATAAAACAGGCGTTCGGCAAACGGATAATAGTTCTGACTCAGGTTTTCACCCCAGGTATGTTTCTGGGCCAGAATGGCGACAAGCCCGGCGGTGATTGCCAAAAGGAAAAAGGGCGCTTTTTCAGCCATCACTTTCCGGGATAAAAGGTTTCGCCCTGCGAAATAATCGATGAGAAGAACGGTCGGGGCAAGAGTTAATGCAGATGCCTTGGAAAGAAGCGAAAGGAGGAATAACGCCAGGGAAGCAACATAGAGGTTAAGTTTATGTGATGAAATGTATTTAAGATAAAGAAGAAGGCTTCCAAAGAAGAACGCGGAAAAAAGCAGGTTTTTCCTCTCTGCGGCCCATGCCACCGATTCAACATGCATGGCGCTGATGCCAAACAATAAAGCAGCAACGCCGGGGATGATATTCCTGCTGCTTTTGCTCAGCCGCTTCACCAGAAAAAAAACCAGGAGGGTGTTGATGAGATGAAGCAGCAGGTTATGAAAATGGAATATCACGGGGTCTTTTCCGGCTATGGCAAAATCAAAGGCTAATGAAACAAGGGTCAGAGGATGATAATGACCATCGTAGTAAGTGGAGAACATCCCTGATATGGCTCCGGCATCCAGCGACATAATGTGCGGATTGTTTAAAATGTAACGGTCATCGTCCCACGAACTGATGAAATTGTTCCGGAAAAGGGGGATGTAAACCAGAAACGTGAGTAACGGAGCTGCCAAATGCCGGAAAAAATGCTTATAACCAGGGTTATTCCTGAATAAAACCATCGGCTCAATTTATATTCATTATACAGGATACAAATTTATTGCTTTTTTATTACTTTTCCGGTGGAAGCAATCTTTCCGTTCAGGATCACTTTAATGAGGTAAGTTCCCGGCGCCAGCTCAAAACCGAAACTGTCGGTTCCGTCCCAGGTGATGCTGTAAGAGCCGGGGACCGCTTCCGTTTCGGTGAGCTTTTTGACCAATTGCCCGTTCAGGTTGTAGATGGCTGTGCA
>JAFGME010000311.1 GCA_016927695.1 Bacteroidales bacterium | reverse complement strand
ATGGCTTCATACTTCTTTTGCAAAACAATATCTTCAATCATATCAATATTTTTTTGCAAATGTACTATTTATTTCTTAACAAATACTAAGCAGCTTTTTATTACTAAACCTGTTACCTTAAATAAAGGTCGTATGGCATCCTTGCCTGAATTCCTTCCATGCTGTTAAGACGCTCAATGGTATTAAAAGTCGGGTAATATTCGCCAAGCAGGTGTCTGGCCAGTTTGACGGATGATTCCCCCATAAGGTCTTCCATTAACTGAATGAATGGTTCTTTATACACCGGATATTCAACAACTCTGTATTCGGTGATTCCGGCTGCCCCGGCAGCAAGTTCAATGGCTTTCTCAAGCCCGCCGTATTCGTCAATAAGGCCCAGTTCAAGTGCGCTCGCCCCACTCCAAACCCTGCCTTCTCCTATCTTATCCACACCCTCATAAGTCATCTTTCTCCCTTCGGCAACATGGCCTGCAAATGTGGCATAGAAATCATCAACAAAGTTTTGCATAACCTCCCTCTGGAAGGGAGTAAGGGGTTTATTCAGCGAGAGAAAGTCCGAATTTTTGTTTGTGGTTACCCTGTCGAAAGTAATGCCCAGTTTGTTGCTGAACATTTTACCCAGGTAAGGGATAACGCCGAAAACACCAATTGATCCGGTAATTGTGCTGGGGTGAGCCAGTATTTTGGTGGCCGGACAGGCGATGTAATATCCACCTGAAGCGGCCAGATTACCCATAGACACGATAACCGGTTTCTCACTGCCGGCCAATTGAACCTCACGCCAGATCACATCGGATGCAAGTCCGTCACCGCCGGGCGAGTTGATCCTGAGCACTATGGCTTTTACCGAAAGGTTTTCCCTGGCAGTCCTGATTTCCAGTGAAAGGTCGTCGGAGCCAATGGTTTGTTCATCACTCTTTCCCTGAACAATGTCACCTTCGGCAAAGATGACTGCAATCTTGTCCCGGCTCACAGAGGCATCCTTCACGATTACATTGTTGTATTTTTTCAATGCCAGGATATTTATTTTTTCAAGCTTTTCCAGCCCGGCTTTTTGGGCTAAAACATGCAGCACTTCATCTTTATACAAAACAGAGTCGATCAGGCCGGCATTCAGGGCATCGGCAGCCCTGAACGCCGTGAGGTTATCTGCCAGCCTGTTTAGGTCTTCGTGACTCAGGTTTCTGCTTTCCGAAATGTGTGAAACCATATTTCCCCAGATGGTTTGTGCCAGTGCAGTGGTCTGTTCCCTGTTTGCCTCGCTCATCCTGTCAAGTATGAGTGGTTCAACAGCGCTTTTATATTCGCCATGCCTGATGATTTGTGTTTCCACATCCATTTTTTCAAGGAGCCCCCTGATGAAAACCAATTCAGAATTCAGGCCGCGGAATTCGATCAGGCCCTCCGGGTGCAGATACAGTTTGTCGGCAACTGTGGCCAGATAGTATGCTTTCTGATCCATAGCCTCGCCATAAGCGATGACAAATTTGCCCGATGATTTGAACTTTTCAAGCAATCCCCTGATTTCTTCAAGGGTTGCCATACCTGAAGGAACAAAACTCAGTTCGAGAAATATGCCTTTGATCCTTTCGTCCTCTGAAGCCTTGTTCAGGTTTTTTATGATATCATTCAAACCCAGCGGAACACTTTCTAATTCACCCATAGCTCCAAAGGCAAAGGGGGCGTTGGATGTGCGGTCGGTAATTTCCTGATTTAATCTTAAGTGAAGGATAGTACTTGAATTTACTGCAACTTCCTTAGGTTTCGTAAAGGAAATGGCCGCCATCACCATAGCCATGAAAATGAATCCTGCTATGATTAAAGTAATGAGGAACCCCAGCATGGAGGCAAACATAAATTTAAAAAATTCTTTCATTTGATTCTTTTTTTATTGTGGTAGTTTCTATTTTTACAAAGAAATTATTTTTTCAGAAGTAAAAATAATACATTTTGTTAATTAGCTCATATTCCGGTAATAAATTATGAATACGGTTTACCTTTTAACGGGGGCAAATGAGGGCTGCAGGGAGGAGGCTTTGCAAAAAGCCATCACGGAGATCGATAATGAGGCGGGCAAAGTGGAAACCGCCTCAGGGATTTATGAAACCCAACCCTGGGGAATGGACAATGGGGGTAAGTTCCTGAATCAGGCATTAAAGGTTTCAACCCGGCTTTCCGCTTATGAACTTATTGGTATTATCCTGCAAATGGAAAACAAAATGGGAAGGATAAGGACCGATCATTATCAGAATAGGACGATTGATATTGACATATTGTTTTATAACAGGATTGTGATAAATACACCTGAATTAACCATCCCGCACCCTCTGATACAGGAAAGGAGGTTTGTACTGATTCCGCTTGCAGAAATTGCCCCCGGTTTTATCCACCCTGTATTTGGCATTTCCGTAAACGAAATGCTGAAAAGATGCCGTGATCCTCTCTCAGTAGCCTTGCTGATTTAAAAGAACCTATCTGCAAATGAACATAAAATATTCATACATAGCTGTCGAAGGCGCCATTGGTGCAGGGAAAACCACCCTGTCCAGGAAATTATCGGAAGATTTTAACGGAAAGCTTATCCTTGAAGATTTCAAAGATAATTCCTTTCTTCCGAAATTTTATGAAAGCCCCGATAAATATGCTTTTCCACTTGAGATGTCGTTTTTGGCTGACCGTTATCAGCAATTAAAGACGGCATTGAGCCTCCGGGATATTTTCACAGGTTTCACCATTTCAGATTATTTTTTTAATAAATCCCTGGTTTTTGCACGGAAGAATTTACATACTGACATGTACAGGGTTTTTTTGAATTTTTTCAATATACTGAATGCTTCCCTTCCCCAACCTGACTTAATCATTTATCTGTATGCCAATCAGGCAAAACTTCTGGCAAACATCAAAAAGAGGGGCAGAGCGTATGAAAGCGGAATTTCCCCTTCTTATCTTGAAGCCATTCAGACAGGCTATCTGAAGTATTTTCATAATCTGAAAGGACACAAAATCCTGATCGTTGAAACAGATCATCTGGATTTTGTTTCGAACAGCGATGATTATGCATTCTTTTCAGAATTGCTTCATGAAAACTTTGAGACAGGAATCCATTTTATCAGACAATAATAAATGTTTCAATTTGGGAAAAACAAACCCATTCTTAGATTTCAATGCTTTTCTTTGGCATTATTAATCAGCGCTTTTGTAATCACAAATCTCATGGCACAAAAATTGTTCAATGCATTGAGATGAT
>JAFGME010000310.1 GCA_016927695.1 Bacteroidales bacterium | reverse complement strand
TGGACTGAGGAAATTGTGGGCAATAACCCGGATGACAGGCGTTTCATGCAATCGGCAGGTCCTTTTACCTTAAAACCCGGCGCTGTAAACTACATCACTGTCGGTATCCCCTGGGCCAGGGCAATTGCAGGTGGCCCATGGGCCTCTGTTGAATTGTTACGCGTGGTTGACGACAAGTGCCAGGCCCTTTTCGATAACTGCTTTAAAGTGATCGACGGGCCGGATGCTCCCGATCTCACCTTTCGGGAAATGAACCAGGAACTGGTAGTTTACATTTCAAATTCCAAGACATCCAATAACTTCAGGGAAGGTTACCTTGAACTGGACGCCAAAATTAAAGCGCTTTCCGATGATTATGATCCTTATTTCAGGTTTGAGGGTTACCAGATTTACCAGTTGAGGGATTCTAAAATTTCCCTGGCCGAAAGCAAGCACGACCCTGACAGGGTCAGGCTGGTGGCACAGTACGACATCAAAAACGGCATAGGTAAGCTGACCAATTTCTACTATGATCAGGCCATAGGCGCCAATGTTCCGGTGGTTGAGGTAAACGGAGGAGATAATGGTATTGTGCACGCATTCACGATCACTGAAGACAGGTTTGCCACAGGCGACAGGCGGCTTGTAAATCATAAACAGTATTATTACAGCGCCCTGGCTTATGGATACAACAATTATAAAACGTACGACCAGACATTACCTACTGCACTTGACGGTCAAAAAGAGCCATACCTTTCAGGCAGAAAGAATATTCAGGTTTACGCCGCCATTCCGCATAAACTGATCAACGGCACTGTGCTGAATTCATCCTTTGGCGACGGACCGCAAATCACAAGGATCGAAGGACAGGGGAACGGAGGTATGAGCATTGAGCTTTCTGATGAAACGGTTGCAGAAATATTGTCCAAAGGACCTGCCATCAATGAAGGAGATACCATGGGAAGCGCTACTTACCCGATCGCATACCAGGCCACCTACAAATACGGTTTCGGCCCTGTAAACGTGAAAGTCATTGACCCCCTGAATGTGAAAAAAGGAACTTTCACCCTGAAGATCGACACTTTATACAACATTACGTTTTTTGAGGTAACCGGCCAGACAATCAACGGCGACTCAGTGGTTTCCACAACTGGAAGATGGAAGCTGATTGACACCAACACGGGTCAGGTATATACATCGGATGCCAATTTAGATATTCAGAATGAACAGTTATTCCCGGAATTGGGAATCTCAGTACTGATGAATCAGGTGTTTAACCCGGGGCCTTATGCTATTGGTTCTACCATAGATACAGATCCTAAGACGGTGTACAGCATTTTTTCGGAAAAAAACGGATTCATTGATTCATACACTGAATATGCCGACAGTTCCAGAAGATGGCTGGGAGGCGTTGAGGATACTGATATTCCCGGAGATCCGCAAAACTGGATCAGATCAGGGGATTACCAGGATCAGCAGAATCAGCTTTTCAATGATTACAATATGCCGTCTAACCCGCTTGACCCGGATGAGTTTTACGAAAAGATCGAGGGTGGCACCTGGGCGCCTCATGTTCTTTGTGCGGCCCATCACCAGGATCCGAACGGACCTGTCTATTCCTCCACCGGAAATAAGCCGGCCAAGGAGGAAAAGGACATCAGGAATATTTCGAGCGTTGACATAGTGCTGACGCCTGACAAGAGCAAATGGACACGCTGTCCTGTGATCGAAATGTGTCCGGATCCCATTCTGGCCGAAGGGAACGCCAAGAGGTTTACTTTAAGAAGAAGCCCCTCCCTTGATAAAGACGGTAATGCAGCCAGCGTAAATGACACAATCCCCAGCGAGAACATCAATGATCCGGATTTTATTTCGACTTATGGTATGAGCTGGTTCCCGGGATATGCCATCAACCTCGAAAGCGGCGAACGACTGAATATTATCTTTGGGGAAGATTCATGGCTTGTGGGTGAGAACGGAAGGGACATGCTTTTCAATCCGACATCCAATTTCACGGCAGACCCTTCAGGCAATATACTTTTTGGCGGAAAACATTATGTGTATATCATGGGCCATACCATTGTGGACAAGCCCCAGCAAAATCTCAGACTCAACTTCCCGGCTTATGATGGTTGTAAGGAGTTGATTAAATGGATTGAATACGACACTATTCCGATAATCCAGGACATTTATAGGACTTTCGCCTATCAGAGTTGTATGTACGTCGGAATGCCTTTGTCGGTGAGAGGTACGCAATGGCTTTCAAACGAGGTGAAGATTAAGATCAGGATTTCCAAACCTTATAACAGGCATTATTCCACTCCGCTTGACACCCTTGATCCCGCCCTGACACAAAACCGCAGTTATCCTTTGTACCAGTTCACAACCGATGGCATTGCCACCGCTTACTTCAATGAGGAGAAACTGGAGACAGACATGGACCTGATAGGGGTGGTACCCAATCCGTATTATGCTTATTCCGATTATGAGAGTGCGCCTCTTGACAACAGGGTCAGGATTACCTACCTTCCTGAAAAGTGCACCGTTACCATTTATAATGTGAGCGGCACCCTTATCAGAAGGTTCACCAAAGATGATCCGGTAACCTATATTGACTGGGATCTGAAAAACCAGGCGGGAATTCCGATCGCCGGGGGCATCTACCTGATTCATGTGAAATCAGACGACGGAGAACGTACCATAAAATGGTTCGGATCATTGAGGATTGAAGATTTCAACCAGTTCTAACATAAGAAGTATAGTATTAAAAACATAAAATATTGCAGCATGAATAGTTTTTACAAATACTCAGGAGCGCTTTTATTGCTGGTATTGTTTGCAATACCGGTCGATCAGACGCTGGCCGGAAATAAGGACAGGTCAGGGCAGGCCGGAGCAAGTGAATTGTTAATCAATCCCTGGGCGAGAGGAAGCGGATGGGGCAATGCCAATGTGGCATGCGTAAAAGGCCTCGAAGGGATGTTTTCCAACGTTGCCGGTACCGCATTCACTCCACGCACTGAGTTGATTTTTGTGAACACCAATTGGCTGAAGGGCTCAGACATAAACATCATGGCGTTTGGGATTGCACAAAAGGTAGGCGAAACCGGAGTTATCGGATTGAGCGTGATGTCAATGAGTTTCGGTGAAATTGAAATACGTACGGTGGATCTTCCTGAAGGAGGAATCGGTACTTTTTCACCCAATTTGCTGAATATCGGAGTATCCTATGCCAAGGCTTTTTCAAACAGTATTTTTGGAGGTTTGAACTTCAAGATCCTTTCCGAATCGATATCGGATGCATCCGCACAGGGTATTGCCATTGATGCGGGCATCCAATATGTGACAGGAGAGCAGGAGAACATCAAATTTGGTATAGCGCTGAAAAATGTAGGTCCCAAAATGAAATTCTCAGGCGACGGTTTTTCACTAAGGACCATGATCCCGGGGCAGGACAACCTGTTTACCACAACCCAGCGCAGCGCTTCTTTTGAATTGCCCGCACAGTTAAACATTGGAGCGGCCTATGATTTTCTGTTTGATGAGTCGAGATTTACCCTCGCAGGTAACTTCAGTTCCAATTCATTCACGAAGGACCAGGTTTCTGTTGGAGGCGAGTTCTCGTTCAGGGAATATGTCCTCCTGAGGGCTGGCTACACCCATGAAGAGGGTATTAACAAAAGCATTGATGATCCGGAAAGAACCAATGCACTAAAGGGCCCCAGCGCAGGATTTTCGATCCAGGTTCCGTT
>JAFGME010000309.1 GCA_016927695.1 Bacteroidales bacterium | reverse complement strand
GCCCAGGTGTATTCATCGGCGCTGATGTCTTTGTAAAAATCAATAGTGGTTCCGGGGAGCTGAGCGTGAAGCGGGTCCCAGGTAGCGCCGCCATCGGCTGAACGGCTGTAAAGCAATGCGGGGTCCATTCCATTGTAAATCTGTCCTCCGTTAGCCACAGGGTAGGTTGTATGGATCAGGTGGATCACATCGTTGTTCACGCCTGAAGTGACCATCCTGGGCCATGTAATGGTTTCCCATCCGCCAGCCGGGCCCTGGAAATTGAATTCCGTCCATGCGCCCGTTCCTTTGGTGGCCCTGTGGTTAAACAGCAGGCCTGTTCCGACTCCGCCGGCGATATGGTCAACCACAATTTCTCCGTCCTCGCCGAAAGGTGCAACAGACGGCCATCCGCCGCGGTCGCTTTCAATCCTTGTGGTAGGAATCGGCCCCCAGGCAGTTCCATCCCAATAATTGTAGCCTGTTCCCCTGTCAGGGAAACTGGGAGAGCTTTCAATTCCCTGTGTCCACACAGCGGCTATGGTTCCGTCGTCAAAAAGGGTGATGCGGTTGCCAAGGGCAGTGTTCGATTGTAAATCATATTGGGTGGTACCGATATGATCTTCTGATTGTTCGAAAGCGCCGGCTTTCGTGGTAGGATTAAGAGTATTTAAGAACACAGGCATGTCGGCAATGTCCATTACATGCTCTTTTTCGATAACAATATCCCTCAGGTCTTTCGGGATAAGGGTCCTGTTCTGGGAAATGCCAGAAAATGTAATTCCGAGAACTGTCAGTAAAAGTAAAAACCTTTTCATGATCATTCTTTTTTTGTTTGACAAAAATTTAATTATTAAGTTATTATAAATCATTTCCGGATGTAAAATCACATTACGGAAAACCCAATCCGTGCAAAGATACTAATTTTTTAAATATTCACCGGTAAAATCTTTACCTTTTTGTAATGCTTTAATATTTGCCTCCACCACTTCATTGCCTTTTGACCGGAAAAGTGTGGCCACCGCTTTTTCGAGAAGGGTATAATCCAGTCCGAGAAAAGGCGCCGCTGCACCCAGGATGACCATGTTGGCCGATTTTTTGGAACCGGTTTCCAGAGCAAGCTTTCCTGCGTCTATTAAAATATGGTTGGACACTGCCCTGATTTCCTCAAGGATAAGGTTGATGTCAGGATAGTCCTTAATATTGTCGTAAGGCTGGGTATTGGTCACGAGCCATCCTCCCTGGGAAAGGAAAGGCAGGTACCTGAGCGACTCCATGGGTTCAATGGAAATGATAAGATCGGCTTTGCCACCCGGGATCAGGTCGGACGCTATCTCTTTGTCTGACAGTCTGAGATTTGCCTGCACGTCGCCTCCCCTCTGGCTCATGCCATGAACTTCCGATTGTTTGATGTGGAGGCCGGCTTCAATGGCTGCCAGACCAATGGAAGCAGCAATGGACAAAATGCCCTGTCCTCCTACCCCTGCCAGTACGATATCTTTTTTCATTGCAATATTATTATTTTGCTGACTCTTCTGTTTTTTTCAATGTTTTTATCCGCCTTGCCGCTGTTTGTATACATTCTCTCCGCGGGATGATCACCGACACTCCGGGGTAACTGATCTCATTTTTCATGATCTCCATATTCTCTTCATGATGTTTGGGGTGCGGATTCATTACAATGATGTGTTCCTTTGCCACGCCCACACCTTCACAGATATCTTCTATTTTCCCGGTGGCGGCAGAAGTCTGACCACCGGTCATGGCCACCGTTGCATTGTCAAGGATAATCACTGTGATCGGGGAATTGTCGTTCACAGCGTCTAGAAGTCCGGTGATGCCGGAATGGGTGAATGTGGAATCGCCGATAACGGCCACAGCCGGGACAAGCCCTGCATCTGCAGCGCCTTTGGCCATGGTGATGGAAGCGCCCATATCAACACAGGTGTTGATGGCGGTGAAGGGTTCCAGTGCGCCGAGAGTGTAACAACCGATATCGGAGAAAACCCTTCCCTTTGAATAGGTATTCAGCGCTTCATTTAAAGCATTGTAAGAATAAATATGGGGGCAACCGGCACACAGTTTGGGAGGCCTGGGCCTGACGATGTCCGGGACAGGCATTCCGGCGCTAACTTCATGCCCCAGGGCAGCGGCCACAATGTTCGGGTTAAGTTCCCCGTCCCTTGGCAGTGTGCCGTCAAGCCGTCCGCGGATATTTCTGTAAGTGCCGAAAAACCCAGTGAGAATTTCCTCCACGAAAGGATAACCGTCTTCAAGTACCATAATCTCTTTGCAGGTGTCGAACAACTGTTTTACAAGATTCCTCGGAAGCGGGTATTGCCCGATTTTCAGCGTCGGAAAAGGAGGCTTTCCTTCCGGGAAATTCTCATTCAGGTAATTCAGGGCGATCCCGCAGGCGATGATTCCAAGCGATTTGTCTTCCCCAGGTAACAGGGCATTGAAGGAAGATGATTCGGAGAGATGGACATGCCGGGGTTGTTGCAGCAGCAGTCCTTTGTACCTCCTCCTTGCATTGGCAGGGAGAAGGATAAACTGACTCAGGTCGGCAGGAGTGTGAAGGTCATTTTGCGGCCTGCGCGGCCTCCTTGACACCCCTGACCGCGAATGGGCCAGCCTTGTGGGGATCCTCAGCATCACTGGAACACCGTATTCCTCCGATATATCGAAGCCATAATGCATCATATCATAAGATTCCTGCTGGTTGGAGGGCTCCAGGATGGGGATCATGGCATACTTCCCGTAGAACCTTGAATCCTGCTCATTTTGAGAAGAGTGCATCGACGGGTCATCGGCCGAAACAACGATCAGGCCTCCATTGGCCCCTGTCATCGCAGCGTTGATGAACGGGTCGGCAGCCACATTCAACCCCACATGTTTCATGCACACCAAAGCTCTTTTTCCGGCGTATGACATCCCTAAAGCCGATTCCATGGCCGTTTTCTCATTGGCGCTCCATCCTGACCGTACATTTGATTCCCCGGCTTCACGGTTGTTAATTATATATTCCATTATTTCCGTCGACGGAGTTCCCGGATAAGCGTAAATGCCAGATAATCCGGCATCTATCGCACCCTGGGCAATGGCCTCATCTCCAAGCAACATCAGTTTTTGCATACTTTTGTTTTTATCAGTTTGCCGGTCAGTATTACCGGATGGACAAAAATATTGAAATATTCGTTAGGTTCAGGCATAATCTATTATCTTTAACAATTTTAAATAAGGATTACTTTTAATTCAATATCAGGATTTTACATGAATTATCTTGCCCATTTGTATCTTTCGGGGGAAAACCATGGTTTCATCATTGGCAACTTTATCGCCGATCATGTAAAGGGAAAAAAGATCTTCAGCTTTGAGGAACCGGTAAAGAGAGGGATACTCCTGCACAGGGAAATTGACCGTTTCACCGACAGCCATCCGGTGTTCATGCGCAGCCGCAAAAGGCTTGCGCATGGCTATGGAAGATTTTCGGGGGTAATCACGGATATGTTTTATGACCACTTCCTTTCAGCCAACTGGGAGGATTTCAGCAATGAACCGGTTTTACAATTCACGGAACGAATGTATGATATCATCAAAGCCAAAGAAGATATTTTACCGGAAAAAAGCAGGAGGATACTGAAATATATGTCGGCTGCAAACTGGCTTGTTTCCTACGGCGACCTGGAGGGGATTGGAATGGCTCTGTCCGGGATGGCCAAGAGAATACCTTACCCCTCCCACCTTGAGCATGCCGTTCAAGACCTGACAAGGGATTATTCTCTTTTCAGGGAGGATTTTTATGCCTTTTTCCCTGAAATTGAAGACTTCAGCGCTCATGAAAGACAGAAGCTGATGGAGATTATGCCGCATTTATAATCCGGTAAGTTGTTGAATTGGGAGATTGATCTGGTGTTGCGATGGTTTAGAAAAAATCAAAGGACAAACAACGAAATAGTCTGAAATCTGTGGTGAAGCATCGTACAGATTATCTTGAAAATTGTATTTTTTTCAAATTGCCTGTGGTATTTTTTCCTTGAAATCATTACATTTGCCTCATTCAAAAATTGCCCGCAATGAAATCCAGATTTGTATTTTTTTTAGTTATTGATCTGATGGTTTCACTGTCCGTCAGTTCGCAAACCCCAGAAATCATGTGGTGGTTTGATGTAAACGACATGTCGTTCGGGAACTCCGCCCTTGCCGATGTGGACAAAGACGGGAAACCGGAAATCGTATTCAGTTGTTACCGCAATGACAGTTCGGTGTATGTGCTCAATGCCGAAGACGGCACCCTGCTCTGGAAAAAGAATACGGGGGGTTGCAATGATGTTGCCCCTGTGATATTTGACGTGGATGACGATGGCGACCCGGAGATCATACTCCCGGGATCGTGTGTCCCCAAAACACTCTGTCTCGACGGGGCAACGGGTGAAACCGAATGGGTGGTCAACACCCATGGCAGCGACTCGCCTCCCACCATCGGCGATATTGACGGAGATGGCGATGTTGAGATCCTGCATGGCGAATTCAACGGCTATGTGATCTGCATCAGCGGGAAGACAGGCTCTGTGGAATGGCAGTTTCTTGTCAGCGACTCCTGCTGGATACAAACCGCCCCTGCCCTGATAGAGCTTGATGGCGATGGTTTACCTGATTTTGTTGTGGCCAACTGGCACTTCGGTGAAAAACACAGGATATACGCCTTCAGGGGGTATGACCATGCCCCTCTCTGGGAATCGGACCTGCCGCAGGATGTTATGTACCACGGAGCTTCCTTTGCCGATATCGACAAGGATGGGAAACCGGAGCTGGCCATCGGTTCATACGACGGAACCCTTTACATCCTTAACGGTGAAGACGGCAGCCTTTATGCCCAGTACGCTTTCCCTTCCCCTTATTATATCGGCGCCCCCACCTCCATAGCGGATCTTAACAATGACGGTTTTTTCGAAATTGTGTTTATCGATTGGTTTAAGGTGGGTGTGCTGTCTCATGAAGGTGAACTTTTATGGGATTATTCAATTCCAGGGTATGCATCCTCCTTCCGGGGCGCGGCCATTTCGGATATCAACAACGATCTGATTCCCGACCTTGTATTTGGAACCAGTTCAGGCCACCTTATGGCCCTGCAGGGCGACAACGGATACCTCATCTGGGACGTTGACCTGCAATCGCATTTCGGCCCTAATGAATTTGACATCGACCATGGACCCGTGATCGCCGATTTCGATGGCAACGGCTTCATAGATGTGTTTGTCGTGGGGGGCCATGCAGAGTACCCCAATGTGCAAAACAACTACGGAAGGGGGTACGCAGTGTCATGTGGCAGTCCGGGAGGGCCCGAATGGCCTATGTTCAGAAGGGACATTCGCCGCAGCGCCTGTGTGAACGATTCGGTCACAACAGTCATCAGGCCTGATCCGGAACACGCTGGTTTCCGTTGCTTCCCAAACCCTGCGTGCAGTATCCTGCAAATCAGGCCGGATAATGACCTGAAGTTGAAAACGGTATTACTTTCCGATCTGTACGGACACACTGTTCTATCCATGGAGGTTGATCAGGGCAAGGGAAATGATGTTATTGGTTTAAACATCAGCACATTGGACCCGGGCCTTTACTTCGTAAGATTGTCAGGTGAAGCAGCACAATACTTGGAAAAAATATGCGTGGTCAGGTAAGCCTTAATCAGGAAACGATGGAGGCAATGATTTTTCTCCGCTGCGCCCGGTTCCGGAATTCACAAAGATAGATGCCCTGCCAGGTACCCAGGTACAGCCTGCCGTGAATAATGGGAATGGTAACAGAATGCCCGGTTATGGCTGATTTTATATGGGCCGGCATATCATCGGACCCTTCCAGGTTGTGAGTATATGCTGTCAGGTTTTCGGGAGCCAGCCTGTTCATCACCGTTTCAAAGTCGAGTCTCACAGCAGGATCCGCATTTTCATTGATCATCAATCCTGCAGAAGTATGTTGTATAAACAGGTGCAATACACCGCTTTCGGGCATTCCGGGCAGATGATCCAGTATAAAACTGTCGATCAGATGAAACCCTCTTCCGAAGGAAGGCAGCACGATCTCTGTATGGCTTGTCATTTCTCTTTATCTGTCTCTTCCGTTTTTTTACGGATACCGGCGATCTCTTCCAGCATTTCAGTGGTCAGCGACTTCGGACGTTCAAGCGGGTACATCAGTGCCCTGTCCCAGATGAGGTTGGCACAAATTCCAATGGCTCTTCCAATGCCGAAAAGGACTGTGTAAAAGTCATATTCCCTTACGCCGTAATGCCATTGTATTATACCCGACTGTGCATCGACATTTGGCCAGGGATTTTTGGCCTTGCCCTGTTCCTTAAGAATGGGAGGCACTATCTTGTAAAGCATATTGACCACCTGGAAAAGAGGGTCATCGGGCATCTGTTTTAAAGAGAACTCGCGCTGGAGAGTATATCTCGGGTCGGTTTTCCGCAGTACGGCATGGCCGTACCCCGGAATCACCTGGCCAAGGTTGAGGGTATCCCAGACATATTGCTTCAATTCATCCTCAGTGGGGATTTGTCCTTCCATTTTGCCCATGAGTTCCTGCAACCACCTTAGCACTTCCTGGTTGGCCAGTCCGTGAAGTGGCCCGGCCAGTCCGTTGATCATTGCCGATATCGCCTGGTAGATGTCTGCCAGGGAACTGCCCACCAGATGACCGGCATGGGCGCTTACATTGCCGCTTTCATGATCGCTGTGAATGATGAAATGAAGTCTGGAAACATCGTCGTAAGGTTTATCCTTGCCCATCATAAAGGCAAAGTTTCCGCCCATGTCCAGGTTCGGGTTCGATTGAATCCTCTTCCCGTCGCGGTATAACTTGGCATAGATGTAAGTTGCAATTTCAGGAAGCTTTGCCAGCAGGTTCAGCGAGTCCTCAAACATGGGGTCCCAGTAGTCCTGTTTGCTGATGCCGCCATGGTATTTTTTGGCGAAAAAAGATTCCCTGTGCATGGTAAGAATGGCCGCGGAGAATATAGTCATAGGATGGCTGCAGCATGGGAATGCATCGATCACTTCGTAGAGATATCGTGGCAGGATGCGTCTTTTACTGAACTCATCAACGATGTCGGAGATTTCTTTTTCCGAAGGTATCTCCCCGGTTAGCAACAGGTGAAAGAGACCTTCCACGTAAGGCATTCCTGCGCCTTTTGGTTTGGGAAGTTTTTCAAATACCTCAGGCAGGGTGTATCCCCTGTACCGGATCCCTTCGTTCGGATCAAGGTAGGAGATATCGGTCACCAGGCATTTAAGTCCCCTCATACCTCCGATCAGCTTGGAAATAGTCACTTTATCCACCACCACGTCTCCGTATTCCTCTAAAAGCCTTGCGGTACGCGGCCTCCATTGTTCGATTTTTTCGTGCAGTTTGTCTTTTAATCTGGACATAGTATGAAAATTATTAATTTAATGACTATAAGTTGGTTACATATTCCCAATGATAGCATCGGCAAAAGAAGAGCATTTAAGTAAGGTCGCATTTTCCATCAACCGGTGAAAATCATAGGTCACTTTCTTCATGGAAATGGTTTTGACCAGGGCATTCCAGATCAGGTCGTGCGCCTCGTTCCATCCTAGGTATTTAAACATCATGGCTCCGGAAAGGATGACGGAACCCGGATTCACCTTGTCGAGTCCTGCATATTTAGGAGCTGTGCCATGGGTGGCTTCAAAAATGGCATGACCGGTGTTGTAATTGATGTTGGCCCCCGGGGCAATGCCGATGCCGCCCACCTGTGCCGCAAGCGCATCGGAGAGATAATCCCCGTTCAGGTTCATAGTGGCAATGACATCGAACTCGGCGGCACGCGTCAAAACCTGCTGCAGTGCAATATCGGCGATGGCATCGCTGACCATAAGTTTTTCTTTCCACTTACCATTGCCGTGGGTAGAAACAAGCTGAAGCGCATCTCCCACTTCATTTATGACGGATTGCTTCTGGTTGTTGGTCATCATTGTGTAGCCCGGATCAATCAGGATGGCATGCCCCTCTGCTGATAAGCCTGGATCATCGTCATGATTGCTCAGAATCCAACTTTCACGCTGAGTAACGGTTTCGTTTCTGAATTCGGTCTGTGCCACTTCATAACCCCAGTTTTTAAAGGCGCCTTCAGTGTATTTCATGATATTGCCTTTATGTACGAGGGTCAATGACTTTCGTTTTTCCTGCAAGGCATAGCGTATCGCGGCCCTTACCAGCCTGAAGGAACCTTCTTTTGAAATAGTTTTGATGCCTATTCCAGAAGTTTCGGGGAACCTGATCTTATCGACCCCCATCTCGTTCCTGATAAAAGAGATGATCTTCTTTGCTTCTCTGCTGCCTTCGCTCCACTCTATCCCGGCATAGATATCCTCAGTGTTTTCCCTGAAAATGAACATGTCAACATTTTCAGGATGCTTAACAGGGGATGGAACACCGTCAATATATTTGACCGGTCTCAAACATACATATAAATCCAGGATTTGCCTCAGAGCTACATTCAACGAGCGGATGCCGCCGCCAACCGGTGTGGTAAGCGGACCTTTGATCCCCACCAGATACTCTCTGAAAGCCTCCACCGTTTCCTCCGGAAGCCATTCCCCCGACCTGTTGAACGAACTTTCCCCCGCAAAAACCTCTAACCATTGCACTTTCCTTTTCCCCTTGTATGCCATTTCCACTGCCGCATCAAAAACCCGGCTTGATGCCCGCCAGATGTCCGGTCCTGTACCGTCGCCTTCAATGAACGGGATAACAGGTAAATCAGGGACCATCAATCCGGTCCCTGTCATTTTTATTTTTTCTCCAACTGCCATAACTGAATTTCGTTTTTTCTTATTGATCGAAGGATACAAATTTACATATAAAAATTTACATATAAAAATCATCTCCCTCATTCAAAACAAAGTTAACCAAACATTTGTTTAGTTTTAAATAACAATCATCAGGAATGTGCAAAAGCAAGGTGTTTTATGACAGCGCGTGCAATCTCTGCCTTTGGTCGGTACGATTTATCATGAAAAGGGATAAGGCACAAAGGTTATTGTACATTCCCATTGTTTCCGCTGATTTTGAGGATTTTAAGAAGAGACACCATATACTCTTTACAAACAGCATCATCTATTTTGAAGAAGGGAATGTTTATCAAAAATCCTCCGCTGTACTGCGCATCCTGCGAAAACTGGGCGGTTTATGGAAGGTGATGTATTATGTTTTTTCGGTGTTTCCATCCGGTTTCAGCGACCGTATTTATGATCAAATCGCAGTCAGCAGGTACAGGTGGTTTGGCAGAACGGAAACCTGCGCCCTTTGTTCAGGAAAAAATTCCACAGAAAAAAATGTGTAACTTTACAGCGGGTTAAGCGTCTTTTAGAATAAATTAATCCCATTCAGACAATGGAACAACGAAGATTATACAGAAGCAAAACCGACAGGGTTATTGCCGGGGTTTGCGGCGGATTAGGGGAGTACCTGAACACCGATCCTGTCCTCTTCAGGGTTTTGTTTGCCGTTGGTGTTATCCTTGGCGGCGGCGGCCTGATCATTTACCTTGTACTCTGGATTGTTGCCCCTGAAAAAGAATTGCCTTCATCTTATCAGGATAATTCAGCAAAGTCTGATTTTCAGGCAAATCCTCTGGAAGCAAAAACGGAAGGCAAGCCACAGCACAAATACGATGGGAACCTCTGGGCCGGCATTATTCTGATCACACTTGGCGGGCTTTTTCTGATGGACAAATTTGTCCCCAGGTTCGACTTCAGCGACCTGTGGCCTGTTATTCTGGTGGTGATAGGCATCCTGCTTTTAGTGAGGAACTTTTCATTTACCAAAGACGGCGAATAATACAT
>JAFGME010000308.1 GCA_016927695.1 Bacteroidales bacterium | reverse complement strand
TACATGTACTCAGACAATACCCGGATGAATGCCGGAAAAGAGCATAAATGGGTGCCACAGAATTACGGTGTAGGAAAACTGACCGGTGAAGAGGCAGTGAACGACGGGGAAATGATGTGGGAAAAACTGGTAAGCCAATATCCGAATATACGGATGGTGGTAAGCGGACATGTGCTGAACAGCGGAACAGGAAAACTTGTAAGCACAGGGAAACACGGGAATAAGGTATACCAAATGCTTGCCAACTATCAAATGGGAGTTAAGGGAGGGAATGGTTATTTACGAATCGTAAATATAGACACCAAAAAGAGAAAAATTTCTGTAAGGACCTATTCACCCTATACCGGGCAATACAATACTGACACAGAACATCAGTTTGAATTTCAGGAAGTTGATTTTTAATTTATCTTTCACAAACCCCTTTGCTAAAATAGTAACAGAACTGAACCTGGTCAGGAAAGACCAGGTTCTTTCTGTTACACTTCTCAGGCCTTATCGTTTGCTTAAAACCTCCTTTTCGTACTGCTGAATTTCGGCGATGTAATCATCCCCGGCAGGTACTCCGTTTTTATAACAGAAATAGTCCCACACAGCTCCAAAAGGTTTTGTTTTGGCTTCTTCATGCAAGGCTAATTTCTCAAAATTCATCTGTTTTTCTTCATAGAAACGGATTTTATCCGTTGGATTGAGAAGGGCATTTAGAATGGCTTTTTGCGCAGCCCTGGTTCCCACGATGTAAGCCCCAATACGATTGAGGCTGCCGTCAAAGAAATCGAGTCCGACATTCACTTTTCCGAGCTTATCCGCCCAGACAATCTCTTCAAACAACATCTTCACCTCATCACTCAGGGTCACCACATGGTCACTGTCCCACCGAATGGGGCGTGTCACATGAAACAGCAGTTCAGGAATGTACTGAAAAACGGCAGACACCTTGTCAGACACCTGTTCTGTGGGGTGAAAATGGCCGATATCAAGACATAACATCATCTTTTTGTCTACGGCATAACCCAGGTAAAACTCATGGGATCCAACTGTAAAAGCCTCCAGCCCAATTCCAAAAAGCTTGGCTTCTACAGCATCGGCCATGAATTTTGGATTCTGTGGCTCAGCCATGATCTGATCCAGGGAGTCTTTCAGTAAGGCACGGTGTTTAAACCTGTTAACGGTCACATCCTTCGATCCGTCCGGGATCCAGATGTTATGCACACAACGGGTGCCAAGCTGCTCTCCAAAAAAGGACGAGATATCACGGCACCTTTTCACATGTTCAATCCAAAAATCACGGATCCCTTTATCCAGACTGGATAGGGTAAACCCGGATTCCGATTTGGGATGGGAATAGAGTGTACAGTTAAAATCCATACCAATACCCTGTTCCTTGGCCCAGTCGGCCCAGGATGTAAACTGAGTGGCATCAATCTGGTCACGGTCAACCCACCCCCTGCTGAAATCGCCATAGCTGGCATGCAGGTTCAGCCGGTGTTTTCCCGGCAACAGGGAATACACTTTCTCCATATCCATTCTCACTTCAGCAATGTTCCTGGCTTTCCCCGGAAAATTTCCGGTAGCCTGAATGCCTCCTCCGGCCAGGACAGAACCCTCATGTTCCATTCCGCCGCAGTCGTCCGTTTGCCAGCAATGCAGGGAAATGGGCACTTTCTGCATCTGCTCAAGGACATGATCCGTATCGATCCCCGCCTCGGCATACTGCTCCTTTGCTAATTCATAAAATTTTTCAATCCTTTTACTTTTTTCCATCTCATTCACTTTTTTAAGATTAATATTATTTGATTCATTTATCTCATTCATATACCGGCCAAAGGCTTATGCCTTTTCATAAACTTCCAGCATCTTCCTGACCCGGTCAATGGCTTCTTTCCTTTTGTATGCCTTGTCAAAAATAGAGGAAGACCCGTTTACAAGCATCGTGGCCCCGTTTTCGACCATTTGGGGAATGCTTTCCCAACTCACATTGCCGTCCACTTCGATCTCAGCGCGGATGTTATTTTCGTTAAAATAATCCTTTAACTGCTTTATTTTATCCAGACAGAAAGGAAGCAGTTTCTGACCTGCAAATCCAGGTGTAACAGTCATGATAAGAACAAAATCAACCAGGGGATAAAGCTCTTTGAACTGCTCTATGGGAACACCGGTATCAATGGCAATACCCGCCCTGCAGTTCCGTTTTTTTATGACTTCGATCGTGCGAACGGGGTGCCATGTGGTTTCCGGGTGGAAGCTCACCCAGGATCCCTCGAACTCACAAAATCTCTCCACGAAAAAATCCACATTCTCAACCATCAGGTGGATATCCAGCGGAATGGGCGAATAGCTTTTCATGCTCCGGCAGAAGTCAATTCCCAGGGTCAGGTTGGGAACATAATGGCCATCCATGATATCAATATGCAGGAAATCAATTTCATTTTGCTGAAACAGGTCCAGCTCCCGCTGTAAATTCAGAAAATCAGCACACATCATGGAGGGTGAAAGTTTTATTTTTCCCATAATGATCCGTTTATTGTTGTGGTTTTATAATGACTTTCATTCCGTCCCGGGATTCATGGTATTCAATAGCTTCAACGATGTCATCCAGTGAAAAGTACCTGGAGATGTATTTTTTGGTTTTGATATCGCCTTTGGCAATTAAATTCATTGCTTTTTCCACATCCGGCTGGTTGGAACCGTGACTTCCCAGCACGGTACATTCCTTGTAATGGATCAGATTCGAATCCATTTCAAGGAGCGGCTGATTTTTAAGGCCGGCAAACAGATTTACCACTCCCCTTTTCCCCACGATCTGTATGGCATCCTGCTGGGCTTTTACAGTGCCGGCAGCAGTGATTACCACATCCACTCCTTCCCCGCTGGTCTCCTTCATGATACGCTCAACCATGTCTTCATCCTCCGTGGAAATGAAGGTGGCATCTATATCGGACAGAAATTCACGGGCCATTTCCAGTCTTTTCCTGGAACGCTGGGCTGCAAAAACCTTTCCGGCACCGTAACATTTGGTCAACTCCACCATCATACATCCCAATGGTCCCAGGCCGATAATACAAATGCTTTTCCCCAGTCCCATGCCGGCCATTTCAAAACCGTGAATTGCACAGGCCAGTGGTTCGGTCAGGGCTGCCTCATCAAACGAAACATGATCAGGGATTTCCACAACCGGTCCGTATTTTACCGTATT
>JAFGME010000307.1 GCA_016927695.1 Bacteroidales bacterium | reverse complement strand
TATGAAGCAGTCTTTCCAGGAACAAAACTTAAGCTGGTCTACAAAACCGCGACACTAACTCCTGCGTGAGATCAGGAGTTCTGAATTGTACAAACGGTTATTTTTATGATGAATACTTTTGTGGATTGCAGACCATTGTGAAATAATCCGCTTTATATTTTTTCGCATCAATAATCCCTGAAATCTTTCTTTTTATCCAATTTCAGGTCTTGCAACAGGCTCGATTTGATGTTGATGGTAAAATTCCAGCTCTGCCTGAAGCCAAAAGGTATCCAGTTGAACCGCATTTGCCAGCAATGCAGGTCTCTGTAAACTTCAAAGGAGGTATAGGTAAATTCATGGTCTTCAAAATCAAAACCTGATCTGAACACCACTTTCCATTTGGGTGTAACGTTCAGCTCCCCTGAAAAGGAAAGGGTCTGTATGAGGGTTTTTTCCTTTTCGATCAGATAATCCAAATATCCGTTTTTGTAAATAATATCATAGGTATAATTGAAATCGTATGAAACATTAAGGCTCCAGGGTATGCTCCAGTCAACATACCCTTCCGGGTTTTCATTCACATCTTTAAGCTCCTGTTCAGTGCCTTCACCGGACTTTCGCTCCCTGACCAGCAGGTCGGAATTCAGCCTGAAGGTGAGGCCAAGCCGCCAGGTGTGTTTTTCAGGTCTGAATATCCTCCGGTTAACCTCCCATTCAAAAATATCCAGTCTTCTTCCGGCTGAATCCAGCACATAAGGATCCCAGTTGCCTTCATAGTTGATCATCAGGTTTTTAAAGAGGGTGGTCCGTCCTGTGACGGAAAGGGGACTCAGGTTCAGTGAATCTTTGGCCAGATCATAACCTGATGAGAGAGATAAATCCTCCAACAGTATGATTTTTTTTGTGCCTGTCACCGTATCATTCTCTGCCCTCACTTTCATTTCGAGGTTGTTGCTGAGCCTGAAGCCCAGGTTACCCGATTTCCTTCCCGGCGGGGAACCGTAAACATTCTGTTCAAAAACAGAATACCGGGTGGCTATCCCCTGCTCGTTCTGATAATATTTGTAATAACCATAGTTGTCCTTGCTGAAATCGGGGTTGAAAGAAAATGACACACCGGGTTTCAGCACATGGCGTATCGCTTTGACAGGACCTCTTTTATATGCGAACATACCGTACAAGGTTGTACTTAAAGAGGTAGAAAGGGAAAAGTCCCTTGCGGTCTGAAAACCATATATAGTGTCTGTTTTAACATAACCATCCACATCGCCGGAGGCAATGTCGGGCTCGTTGGTCCAGTTTTTACGGATGCTCTGCGAATACCACCTTTCAGTGTAGTTGAAAGAATTGGACCAGACAATGTGTTTCAGCACCTTGAAAGCTCCGCTGGAGAGGGCAATGCTGTGTTTTAAGCCGTTTTTCATTTTCCGTGAAAGGTTCTCTTTGAAAAGCAAAGTGTCATAAGTATTGACCCTGTTTTCACTGACGCTGTTGTAATTCACAGAAATATTCTCATACCATTTGGGTTTCCCCGAGATTTTTTTCTGGCGCAGCGGATAAAAGCGGTTGACAGAAAAGGTGAGCTTTGGAAGGGTCATGCTGACTTCCCGGGTTATGGTGTTTTGGGAGTGGTTCAAAGCGCCTGTGAGGAAGTACTTCCCGCCGAAACTTGTGGAATAATTGACGCTTGACTGAAAGGTATTGGAAAGGTACTGGCTGGAGTTCACCGGATTAAACCGGTTATACTTGCTGCTGACCACATTCACATTGGCGGAAAAACGGCTTTTGGGCCGTGCTTTTGGATCCTGATTGTGCATCCATCTGAATTCGAAGTCCTTATTTCCGCTGTAATCCGGCGACCCAACCTCTCCCAGATAGTTTTCTGCATAACTGAAGTTAAGGTTGCCACCGAATTTATACCTTTTCCTGTAACTAAACTGCGGTTTTAAGGCCCAGCTCCCCAATGTGTAAATATCGCCGACCATTTTAAAGTCCATATAATCATTGATCGCGAAATAGTAACCCCCGTTTTCAAAATAGAAGCCCCTTCTGGAGGATTCCCCGAAAGTGGGAACCACAATCCCCGACCTTTGCCCTTTTTTATTAGGAAACAGGCCGAAAGGGATAAACAAAGGGGTTGGAACGCCTTCCACAACAAAATAGGCCGGCCCGGTAACAATTTTATTGCCCGGTACAACTTTTGCCTTGCTGAACCTGAATTCGAAGTGCGGATGTTCATGGCTGCACGTGGTGTATTTGCCGTCCCTGATGTTGACATCCTTGTTGGGCATGTATTTCACCCTTTGACCGTGGATATAACCTTCCCCGTCCTGTGTAATGACCTGGTAAACCAGCCCTTTTTTTGACCGGTAGTTATACTTCATGCGCCGTGAAGTGAAGCTGTTGTTACCCTGAGTAAAAACGGGTTTACCGGTAAGCTCCCCGGTGGAATCCTGCACACCGGCAGCAATCACCGAATTGGTCATGAAATCGATAACCACACTGTCTGCCTTCAGGTTAATGTCTTCATACCCGATGTCGGTTTTATTAAACAGAAAAGCTTTCTGGGCTTTCATATCAAAGCGTATGGAGTCTTCAGCATAATAATCCACTCTTGACTCCAGTGCATTTTTGGATTCGCTCAGGGGAACAGTATCTGAAACATTGACAATAAGGACAGTGTCGGGTTCGTTTAACGGTATATTTTCCTGTGCTTCTGCCGCCGATGGAGCCATTATCCGGTTGAGCAGCGCAAACAGGGTTATTAAGAAGGAAGATGTTAATAAATTGGGCGACAACTTATTTATTACAATTTAAAGTAATGATAAATTTGCATAAAAAGCAATGATGTTGTGAATGAAATAAACACCCAAAACTAAAAATAAAATATTTAGTTGAAACGAACGATCACATATTTTGTTTTAACCTGTTTATGGCTGCTCCTTTGTTTGCCGGGTCTGCCACAAACCGAAAGGAAAATAGATAAAGTGGTGATTGATCCCGGACACGGCGGGAAAGACCCGGGAGCGGTCGGAAAGATTTCCTACGAAAAAAATATAGTACTTGACATTGCCCTCCGCACGGGCAGGCTGATTACGGATTCGTATCACGGGGAAGTGAAGGTGATATACACCCGCAGCACAGATGAATTTATTGAACTGTACAAAAGGGCGCAAATAGCCAATGAGTCGGGCGCCGACCTCTTTATCTCCATCCACTGCAATGCCAATCCCTCTTCCCTGCCTTCCGGAATGGAAACTTTTGTGATGGGTTTGCATAAATCCCAGGATAATCTTGAGGTGGCCAAATCGGAAAATGCCGCTATTTTTTATGAAGAGGACTACAAACAGCAATACGAAGGCTTTGACCCCAACTCCGATGAGGATTACATCATTCTTTCGCTTTTCCAGAGTTCAAACCTTGAACAGAGCATCCATCTTTCATCGCGTGTACAGGATTATTTCAGGGAATCAACCGGCCGGAAAGACCGGGGCGTTAAGCAGGCGGGCTTCTGGGTGCTTTACAAAACAACTATGCCCGGAATACTCATTGAAGCCGGTTTTCTGAGCAATCCTGAAGAAGAAAAATACCTGAATTCAGAAAAAGGCAAAAACACCATTGCCGAATCTATTTTCAATGCATTCAGCGATTATAAGTCGGATTTCGAAAAAGTTAACCTGAGCGTTGAACCGTTGGTGAAAAAAGAACTACCCGTGGAGGTGAAAAAGGATGAACGTGTGGTTTCCTTCAGGGTTCAGTTTGCCTCGTATAAAAAGGAGAAGTCACCTGAATTCAGAAAATTTAAAGGAATACCCGACATCAGTGTGTATGAGCATGACGGCCATTACAAATATACTGCAGGCAACGAGCCAACCCCGGAAGCTGCCAATTCACTAAAGGCCGGGCTGATTGACCTGGGGTACAGGGATGCGTTTGTGGTTGCTTTTGTAGATGACGTCAGGGTTGAGATGGGCGAGGCTTTGGAAATCCTTGCAATGCAAAACGGAAAAAACTAATGTTACCTAAAAAAAGGGAACTGAGGGCAGGGTTGATTTCAACCGGAATCCTGATGATCGTATTGCTGTTTGTCTTTCTTACACCCGGTAACTTTTTTAAGCGCTACAATACCTATACCGTTCTGCTTGGAAATGCCGAAGGACTGCATCCCGGGTCGCCTGTGGTTATTGGCGACCTTCAGAAAGGGTACATAAAAAAAATCTCCCTGTTGAATAAAGGAAGTAATGGTGTGGATATCAAAGTAAAAGTAGAACGGAAAGTCCACCTGCCTAAAAATTCATCGGCCGGGCTGATGCTTTGGCCTGAGGAATCACAAAGAGCAGCGCTGGCGGTATCCCTCCAGGGATCGGAAGGCTACCTCAACAGTGGCGATACCATTTTCACAGAGTATTATGCAAGGCACAGGCTGACCCACCTCACTGAAGCATTTCAAAACCTGCAAATGGACAGCCTGATCCATCTTAACCCTTTACCGGCTAACGGGGAGGCACCTGATGCCGTTTACAAGGTGCAGATTCTTGTATCAGGAAAAAAACTACCCCCCGGCCACAAGGCATTTTTGGGCCTCAAAGAGGTTGAATGGTACATTCAGGACGGGCTTTATAAATATACCCGGGGTGAGTATAAATTTAAATATGAGGCACTTAAGGCCCGTGACTCCTTGCAGGAAATGGGATTTAAAGATGCCTTTGTGGTGAAAATGTCAAAAGATGAACGGATCAAAATGTAAAGAAATTTGATACAATGGGTATTTTATCCTATTTTTGTTGTAAGAATTGAATTTTGAAAATATCTAAGGAAATCATAATAGGTTTGCTGGTGCTGCTGGCGCTGGTATTGCTTTTCTGGGGGATGAATTTCCTGAAAGGGAAAAATTTTCTTTCCCAGGAAAGGGTTTTTTACGGCGTGTACAGCAACATTGAAGGCCTGGTAAAAACAAATCCCGTTGTAATCAACGGATTGAATGTAGGTCAGGTGAAAGACATGTACTTTGATCCGGCCGGAAACAACCGGGTGATTGTGGAATTTTTGGTGACAAATGAAGTGGGTATCCCAAAAAATTCTGTGGCCAGAATATACAGCTCCGACCTGCTGGGTTCCAAAGCGGTCGAAATCAGGCTGGGGAATTCGGATGCCTTTGCCCAAACAGGTGACACACTTATAACCGATGTGGAATTATCCCTCAAAGAAGAAGTCAACAGGCAGGTTCAGCCCCTTAAAAGAAAAGCAGAAGATCTGATGCTTTCCATTGATTCGGTGATCACAGTGGTACAGTATATTTTCAACAGGGCAACCCGCGAAAATCTGAACAGGAGTTTTGAAAGCATTGCCAACACTTTTGACAACATTGAGAGTACAACATATTCTGTTGACACATTGATGACAGCTCAGAAGAAGCGCATCGAACGTATCCTGTCAAATATTGAGTCGATCACAATGAACCTCAATAACAACCAGGAAAATTTCAACCATATCATATCGAACCTGTCCGCCCTGTCCGACTCGCTTGCCAGGGCAAGAATATCGGAAACCCTGATCAGTACAAGCAATGCAATGAGTGAGGTGGCAACCATTGTCAACCGGATAAACAGCGGGGAAGGCAGCCTCGGACTGCTTGTCAACAATGACTCTCTTTACATTGAACTCGAAAAGAGCGCCAGGGACCTCAACCTTCTTCTGGAAGACATCAGGAACAACCCCAAAAAATATGTAAAGTTCTCGGTTTTCTGATTCTGCTGTTGCTGTGGCGATGACCTGATACCCTTTCCCCTTTCCAAAAAAATCAATAAAAAAAATATAAAAAACATTTGGTTTATTATTTTAACTTGTTTTATCTTTGCAACAAATTAAATTAATGAACAAACACACATTACACATGAAAACATCAGATTCATTCATTTTCGTGGCAATTGCATGCCTCGCACTTGCCGGGTGTACAGCCATCAGGGCGCAATCCCCCCATAAAGTTTCCGGCGGAGGCGGAATTGCTATTAAATAACCTTAAAATTCAAATATTTATGGAAACAACAATTACCGAAAGGGAAAGCCTGAAGATCATCAGTGAAATGATCGAGACTTCCAAAAACAACATCCGTGACAACGGATTCTTTTACCTGTTATGGGGCTGGCTTGTTTTCGCCGCCAGTCTGATCCACTTTTTCCTTCTTTTTACAGGATACAAACATCCCTATATTGCCTGGCCCGTGCTGATGTTTTCAGGTGCGCTGATCTCTGTTATTGCCGGAATACGGATGGGTAAAAAAGCAAAGGTGATATCCCACATTGATAAAACCATCATTTTCCTCTGGTGGGGTTTCTTTTTCACCATCATGGTTATTCTTTTTATCGCTTCCACCGGACATCTTGCCTGGGAAATATCCACTCCCCTGATCATTGCTCTTTACGGGATGGGAACATTTGTTTCGGGCGGCGCGCTGAAATTCAGGCCGCTGATCATTGGCAGAATTGCCTGTTGGATCATAGCCATTATCGCTTCCTTTACCGAATACAGCTTTGTTTTGCTTCTTACAGCTCTTTCGGTGGTTATCGCCTACCTGATCCCGGGGTATATGTTGAAAGCCAGATCATAAAACCCATTTTCTCATGTTTAAAGAACTGGATCCTTTGCTCCATTCCCAGCTCAGACTTTCCATCATGAGCATCCTCATCAGCGTTGAATCGGCTGAATTCAGCTTTCTGCTCGAAAAGACACATGCCACCAAAGGCAACCTGAGCATTCAGCTCAGCAACCTGAAAGAGGCCGGATACCTGAATATTGTCAAAAGTTTCAGAAACAATTACCCCCTCACCACCTGCAGGATCACTCCAAAAGGGGTTGAAGCTTTTGAAAAGTATGTGGAAGCGCTCAAAACATACCTGAACCTTGGTTGAATAGCGGAACCATCCTTTTACCAGGAAATCTTAAGACCCCATGCATATTGACAGGGCAAGCGGTTGACAGAGAGGCAGGGAAGCCTGATGAAAAGCTTCTCTCCCTCCTGCCGCCATTCCACCGGCTGTGAAGCGCCTAACATTTCGATCCGGCCCGCCTTATCGCCGGGTAAAACATACACTGTAAACTCCTCATCCTGCCAGAATGTCAACAGGCAATAAAGCACATTTTGTTTCCGGGTGAAAAACATTTGCTCCTCCCTGTTTTTTTGTTTGTATCCTTCCGCCTCAAGGGTTCCATAAATCGCTTCGCCGTTTACTTCGAGCCATTTACCCATATCGGTGAGCCTTTGCTGCATGATCACCGGGATTCTTCCATCGGCGGTCGGGCCTATGTTGAGCAACAGGTTACCCCCCCTGCTCACAATGTCGATCAATTCATGCACCAGTTCTTCCGAAGTATTGTAATCTTCAAGATTTTCGGCACGGTTAAAGCCGTATGAACCTCCAATTCCCCTGCTTTCCTCCCAGTATTTATGACTAACCAGCCCCTCTGCATCCTTGTATTCACTGCTAAAATAATCGCCGTGTTTGCCGGGCATTCCCCTGCACCAACGGTCGTTTACCACTACTTCATCTTTTACGGGTGAATCACTATAGAGCCATGCGAGAAACTCTTTCGTCTGCCAGAAATCCTCATCATACAACCATTCCCCGCCATCGCTGAAGATCAGAGACGGGTTATATTTATTCACCAGCTCATACAATTGAGGGATGCACACCTCACGGGCATACACCTCAGGGGAAAGGCCGTATTTATCAACATATTTTTTATGGATGTGAAATTCTCCTTCTGCATTTTTAGGGATGGATTCCCAATCGGGAATGGAGTAATACAATCCCATTCTCAATCCTGCCTTTCTGACAGCGCTTGCGAGGTCCCCGAGCAAATCGCGATGAGGGCCTGTATCACCGGCATTCCAGCCCTTTTTATGCGGATTTTCCGTAGGCCACAAACAAAAACCATCATGATGTTTCGACGTAAGGACAACATATTTTGCCCCGCTATTTCTGAATAATACTGCCCAGGCATCAGGATCGAAGAGCTCGGCCCTGAAAAAGGGAGCAAAATCACGATATTCAAAATCCTCTCCGTAGTTTTTACGGTGGAATTCATACCCTCCGTTTTCCTTGTTGTCCATCACACGCGCATAGTACCATTCGGCATAGGAGCCGTAACGTTTCGGATCAAGGGCACGCCAGGAAGGCACCGAATATACTCCCCAATGGATAAATATCCCGAATCCGGCTTCGCTGAACCATCCGGGAATGGGCCTGCTGTCTAAGGATTCCCATGTCGGATTGAACTTAGCTCCCTGTGAATAAACAAATGATTTCATACAAATGAAAAAAATTAACAAAAGTGACTTTTTCATATAAATATATTTCCGGCTAAAATATAAATCTGCCGGAAATTTTATTACATTAGCTCCTGTTTTTAAAACCATCATTTTATGAAAGCATCATCAACCCAACCTGGCTCTGCAAAAAGAACCCGTGTATTTTGTTATATTCTTTGTTATCTGATTTTCACTTTTAATGTATCCAACGGTTCATTCTCACAAAACATCAGCCCGGAAAGCAACCTGGTGGCTTATTACCCTTTCAACGGGAACACCCTTGATGCAAGCGGCAATGACCATCACGGCACTGCCAACGGAGCCATTCTCACTTCCGACCGGTTTGAAAGAGCCGACAGCGCTTATTATTTTGACGGCAGCAACGACAACATCAACTGCGGAGACCCTCCGGGCAACAGTTTAGACCTGGTTAACGATTTCACCATCACAGCATGGATATCCCTGGCCTCTTATGATGAAGATCCTGTTTTAAACATGATCCATTCCATTGTGGCGAAGGATCAGGGCCCGGGGAACAGTGTAAGGAAATGGATATTCGGGTTAAAGTCAGGCAAACTCAATTTCCACATCAACGGCGACGGATATGGCGGCGGATTCTGGGTATATTCACAGGCACAGACCATTAATATCAATACCTGGTACCATGTTGTTATTACAAAGTCCGGTACAGAATACACCTTTTACCTGAACGGGAAGAATATCGGGGGAGGCACTATAACACAGGGCATTTACGACGTCAATGCACCACTTACCATCGGGTATTCCGAACCTGTGGGTCCCTTTCACGGGAAGATTGAGGAAGTCAGGATATACGACCTTGCACTGCAAAACCGTGATATACTGGCCGTTTATTATTGGGATGCCCCTGCGGCGGATATCAAAGTATTTTTAGAGGGGCCATTTAACGGGACTTCCATGGGCGCTGAACTGAACGCCAATGGATTCATTCCTTCTGATCATCCATATAACCAACCCCCATGGAACTATGATGGAGCTGAAAGCCTTGTTAGCATTCCGAATTCCCAGGTGGTTGACTGGGTGCTTATTGAATTCAGGGATACCACCCAGGCCAACCGGGCCACCCCGGCGGCCACAAGTTTCAGAAGAGCCGCCCTGCTTCTTGCTGACGGAACTGTGACGGATCTGGACGGCATCAGCCCGGTTGCTTTCAACTCCTGGATCGACTGGAGCCTGTTTTTGGTGGTCAGGCACAGAAACCACCTGGACATCCAGGCAGCATATCCGGCTACCCGGGCAGGGACAGTTTATACTTACGATTTTACCTTTGCCCAGATACAGGTTCTGGGAGGCCTGAACGGCCACAAACAGATTGCCCCCAATATATGGGGTATGACAGGTGGTGACGGATTTCCCGACGGGGAAGCCAACAATATTGACAAAAATGATGTCTGGGTGCCGGAAGCCGGAAGCAGTGGCTATTACGGAGGCGATTTCAATTTAGACGGTCAGGTGAATAATCCGGATAAAAATGAAATCTGGATTCCCAATACCGGTTTTGGAAGCCAGGTTCTTCAGTAAATTTATAATAAAAAATTATGGAAGGTCATCTTAAAAGGGAGGATCACACTCAGGGAAAAAATGGGGTAAACATCGTACCTTTTTCATAATTTTAACCTATTTCGTCAGAATGATTAAAGTCCGAACTTTACACACTTTTATGTGTGAACATTTCAACTTTAAAGAAACTTTCAAATAATTAATTATTAAATGCCCGGCGATTCAGTTTTTTATTTTAAAAACTTTGTGAAACATTGTTCCTCCTTTGTGTTCATTGTGGTTATATTCGGTGATTTATATTTTTACCACAAAGGCCACAAAGTATTCCCGCCTTACCGGGGCAGCCGGGCAGGCACAGAGACC
>JAFGME010000306.1 GCA_016927695.1 Bacteroidales bacterium | reverse complement strand
TTGTACAACATTTTTCTTCATTTTAAATGATTTTTAATTAAACATAAATTTAAGTATTACTATAATTTGATTATAGTCGTTTTTGAAATCCGGTCATGCAGGCCTCTATACGAAAATAAATAGGAAAGCATGTCGAAAGGTATAAATCTCATTAAAGTTCTTAGTGTGATTCTGATAAAATAGTAATCTTTATTGTCTGGTAAAGAAGCGACCTTAGACCGAGTGATCATTTTCCCGGGAGTTTGTCCGGTAAAATACTCAAAAAGTAAATAATACAAGAAATAGATTAAAATCGAATACCATTTAACTTTTTCCTGTTCAATTTCATTCTTGAAAACCATTAATAAAGCTATTATAAATGTGAAGTAAAATGCAGAGTCCAATAAAAAATTTACAAGTCGTAATGTTTTTCCTGTCAAAATTTTCCTTTCTGTTTGTCAGTTTGCGTAATGTCGGCGCTTAAAATTACCCAACACATTATTGTACCTTCACCAAAGGTTGTTTTATCCGTTAATCTCACTGCGGTTAACCAAACTTTGCATTACCTTTTTTTCATTTTATCGGTTTCACCATAATGTATTATTGCTTCAGTAACAAAAATAGTGTTTGTTATCAAATCTGCAATTCTTTTCTGATTATCTTCAACAACTTTCCACTTTTAACTTTCCACTCTCTACTCCCCCGGCACCTGCCCGCCTGTTCCGCTGTTGGGAGCCCACAGGTCCACCTTGTCCTGGTTGTTCACCTGTGCATTCATGTCGAAGTCGCCGTTCAGGTATCCTGAATTGCCGGCCTGTGCCGCCCACACAATGATTTTATCATCATTGTTCACCTGGTTGTCGGAGTTGCCGTCGCCTCCTGCCATGCCCCAGATGCCCGGAGCGATCTCTTTGTGTCCTAACATCCCGCCGTAGGCCTGACCTGCGCTGCTGCTGAAATCGTAGGTGTAAATGCCGCCTGTTTCAATGAGCGGGTTCGCCGCTAAAACGCCATAGTGATTTCTGTGCCACACCACCACAAAGAGTGAGTTCTGGATTGAATTGGTGAATGACAGATCCGACTGCCCGTCGATACCGGTAACGGTTCCGTCTTTCATCAGGAAGCCGGCCTTTTGGGCGATCATGGTTGACCCTGTAGCCTGCGTTGCGGAAGCAGCATCCCGGAGTTCAACCAATATCCAGTCCACCACACCGGCATTGGGTATGGCCACTACAGCTTCTGTGCCTGTGTAATTCCAGGGAGCTGTATTAAATGGCTGTGCGAGGGGTAATACATTGCCGGCATTGAGGCCGGCTGACATTTCTGCGCCATCAAACGGGCCTTCAAGGAAAACATGGAGGCTGAGATCAAATCCGGAGCTTGTTACGGGGCCTAATGTGCCGTCGGTTTTTATGTTCTGGGCATAAATGTCTTTTCCGCCTGAGCGGTCGTCTTCCCAAGCGGTGATCCATTGGCCGTTCATGAAGGGGCTGGTAAAAGAGTGTACTTTCTCAGACGGATAACTGCATATATAGTTGTTCCATAAAACGGCACCATTGACATCAATGCACATTGCCCTGATGCCGTAGTTGCTCCCTGAAAAGGCGCTGTGATAAAAGATGACCAGGTCCTGGTCTGAATTTCCTGAAGCAAAAGGATAGACATCTGTCATTGAAAGCTCTATAAACGTCATTCCGTTGTTTGTCCAAAGCAGGTTTCCCGAGGATGATACTTTTTGTCCGTAAATGCCCCTGTTGTTCTGGTTTGCATCCATTTCATTCCATAAAACAAAAATGTCGGATGAACCGGGCGGGAGGCAAAGTTTGGGGTAGAACCGGTTCCTGTTGGGCAGGGTTGAAACCTCAACGCCGTTGGCTGTGAAGAGCGGCTGCCCTGCAGAGGAAATATGCTGTACGAAAGCCGAGGACAGCATATTGTTGTCGCGGTCGTCGTGCCAGGCAATGAAAAAACCGTCGTTCCCGTCATTGATAAACGGGAATATTTGTGTCCAGGCAGATATTCCGCCGGCATTGGAAATAACGGCGGGTTGCGCCCACAACGGGTTTCCGGAGGCATCGTATCGCCGGGCAAAAACATGGCGTGTCGGCGCCCACACCGGCCCTGTATCCTGGAAGTACTTGAGGATCACTTCATCAGCGCCAACCGGCAGCAATTGCGGCCATGACAAGTTGGCTGACGAGGTCAGGGTAATGCCGTTGTCTCCCCACAATTTTATTCCATTGGGGCTGACCTTCTGAATGATGATGACATTTTCTTCCTGCCAGGCGAAAACGCAGTTGCCTGAAGCGGTAACGGTTACCTTGGGCGAAGCGCTGAAAGCAGAGGAGCTGGAGAGCTGCAGTCCGTCAGGCCCCCAGGTAAATGTTCCGTCCGGAGCAATGCGGTACACATGAATGTTATTGTTTCCGGTGCGTATATCCTGGAAAGCGATGATGGCGTGTTCCTGCGGGTCGACGGCCAGATCCCAGTCGGTGAGCCATGTCATGGCAGGGTGGGCGCTGATCAGAAGACCTTCATTTGCCCAGAGCTGGTTACCGTAAACATCGAGTTTTTGCAGGCGCACATTGTAGTTGCCACCCTCATTTGAAAACCACGAAATGTAGGAGGTTCCGCCGGCGGCAGTGGCAATTTTGGGGATGGCTTCTTCACCCGAAACCGTGGCAATGGGATTGTTCACAGCGGGGTCGCTGCTCCATTGGGCAAAACCAACGGCAGAAACCAGAAAGGCAATCCAAAGAATCAGTAAATGTTTATTCATAACGATTGAAATTAAAAGTATCTGAACCAAGGGTATTGAAATACAGTTCAAAGATATGAATAATACGGAAAAAGCCCGGGAAGAAATGGAGAACTACTACTCCGGACCATGTTAGAGACTATGTTTTTTAAATAAATTGGTTGCTTGAAGAAATAATAACCACCGAGACACGGAGAGCACTGAGAAACACGGAGGAACCACGGAAAAAACTGAGAAACACGAAGATGATTATTTAGAAATATAGAAAAAGATAAATATATAAATGAGTTATCGTTAAGGTTTAATGGTTGTGCAATTGAAGTGCATAAACATTTTAGTCCCGGATTGCCCGAATCGGTTTATGAGGTTTGCTTTATTGATGAATTGAAAAGCGCGGGATTGAGCGTAATATCTCAGATTTATTTACCGGTTCACTACAAAGGAAAGGATATAGGCAGAACCTTAAAACTTGATTTACTTGTGCAAACATCAAAGATCATCTGGTATCAATGGTTACGCAAGAGTTTGCAAAGCTTCCTCAGCTTTAAAATTCGTACATCATTCTATGTGTGTTATGAAACCACAGAGACAAGGAAAACACTAAGAAACACAGAGAGGTGGAATAATAAATATTGAAATGGAGATTGTGGGAAGTGAGTACCGGATCAAGGATCCCAACCCGCAGACTTCTGCAGCAAAAGTTTTACAGACTTTTTAACCAACACATTTTTTATTATAGTTTTGCTGCCGTTGAAAAGCATACCGGTATAACAGATAAGATGATGAAATTAGACGACCTGGGATATAACAGCGAACTGGAAAAATTCAGGCTGAATCATATCCCCGACGGCTTTGAGCCGGGCAGGGTGACGGCCGAACATAAGGAACGGTATATGATCATGACGGCTGAGGGTGAATTTGAGGCGGAGATCACCGGCAATATGCGGTTCACGGCAAAAAACCGTGAGGATTTTCCGGCTGTGGGCGACTGGGTTGCCTCAATAACCTATGATTCCGGGATTGCTGTTATTCATAAAATATTCCCGAGGCTTTCCATCCTTAAAAGGCAGGCAACAGGGCAAACCGGGGAGGTTCAGGTCATCGCGGCCAACATTGATTATGCCTTTCTGGTACAGGCTGTTGACAGGGATTTCAATATCAACAGGCTGGAAAGATATCTTACCCTTTGCAACTCATCCGGGGTAAGTCCGGTCATTGTTCTCAGTAAAATTGATCTTGTCGGTGAAGAGCAGCTTTCCGGAATGATGGCGGTCCTTGAGGAGCGGATTAAAAACGTTCCGGTCATCACCATAAGTAACGAAACACAGGCCGGGTACGACAGAATCCGGCTTGCCATCAAAAAAGGGAAAACCTATTGCATGCTTGGTTCTTCAGGGGCCGGGAAATCCTCATTGCTCAATAACCTTTCGGGCGCAACCCTCATGAGAACCGGCGCCATCAGCCGGAGTACAAACAGGGGCAGGCATGTTACAAGCCACAGGGAACTCATTGTATTGGAAAACGGGGGTATTTTGATTGACAATCCTGGAATGAGAGAAGTGGGTATTGCCAGTTCATCCGACGGACTGGAGGTCACATTCGAAACGATTACAAGCCTTTCACGGGATTGTAAGTTCAAGGATTGCACCCACACGCATGAAACGGATTGTGCCGTTCTTGAAGCCGTTAACAGAGGAGAAATTGACAAGGCATCTTACGCGAATTATCTCAAAATGGAAAGGGAGAAAGCACATTTTGAATCCACGGTTGAAGAACGACGACAGAAGGATAAGGATTTTGGAAAGATGTTCAAGAACTATAAAAAAAACATGAACCGGAACAGTAAATAGGCGTATGCTGTGCCGGTTATGGCCGGATATGCATCCTGACCGGACGGCCATTGTCCTTTGAAAAGCCCATACGATGTCTCAGTAAGTTTTTTACTTCATCGCCTTTTCCAACTGTTCCACTGTGCCGGGTTGGGCAATGATGCAGTGGGTGGCTGCGTCTGTGAGGATCATCACCGGTGTGGCAAGGATGAAGTATTTGTCGGCAAGGGCGCTGTTCACCCCGCCTTCGGTCGGGATATGCTTCCATCCGGGCATGGTTTCGGTTTTCTTTTTCCATTCGGCCCTTTCGGTTTCATTTTCGTCAAGGCTGACGGCGAAGACCTCCAGTTTCTCCCGGTTTTTTTCTTTCAGAAACCACGGGTACAATGCATCAACCAGCTCGGCGCAATGGCTGCAATCGGCGCTCCAGAAAAGCAGCAGTTTATAAGGTTTACCGGTGGGGCAGGCATGAAAGCCCGTCTCACTGCCTGTTTCATCCATAAAAGTGAAGTCGGGAGCCACCGTTCCGGCGATCAGTGTTTCCATACCTTCCAGCCGCTTGAGTATGGCCTGTCTTTTGGAGGTGAGGCAGCCGGGATCGTCAAGATAAGGCTTCAGCATGGCAATTCCCGTTTGTATGTCGAAACTCTCAAAACCGGTGAAAAAATAATCCACCATCCATCCATACACCAGGGGATGGCCTTTCCCGGCTTTTTCAATGGCCTTTTTCCCCGCCAGCGTGAACAGCGAATCCCTTTTTTCGACGGTGGAGGCAAACTCGCCGTAAAGGTTTACGTAGCTGTCCATCCATCGGGTGAAATCGGGGGTTTTCGCCAACAAAGGGTCTGTGAGGTCAATTTCATCAAAATAGTGATCCATCAGGCTCTGTTTTCTTTCCGTCTCCGACCCTTCCCAACTCACCGGCGGAACCAGCTCAAAACCGAATCTTGCGCTGACAAACAGGCTGTCATGTTCAGAGATCTGCCCCCTGATCCACCGGTTATGGGCAAGCCTCCGCTTTTCGTACTCTTTAATGCTTTCACGGTATAAGTCTGATTGCACATCATCGTAATAAAGCAGCAATGACTGCAGCAGGGCAAGCATCTCTTTCTGTTCCTTATTTTCTTTAACAAAGGATGCGTGGACCGAGTTTTCCTTTTCTCCTTCACTGAAGTAAGTGCTGTCAGGATTGTTGCAGTATAACGGGTCTGCCCACAGCTCCATGTTTTGCCGGTAGATGATCACCGTTTTTTCGGAAGGGTAGGGGGTGGAAACGGCTTCTTCCTTGTAATCGAAGCGGATGACAAAATCGCCGGGGAGGTTTTCTCCCGGGATGGTGAGGATTGCCGTTTCCCCATTCTTAACACCCTCTTTCTCAATAAGAGGAGGCAGCGCCTTTCTTCCTGTGAGGGGCAGCAGGCTGATCCTGCTTTCATACACATTGCGCAGGTGAATGGTCAGCGTAACAGAGGCAGCCGGTTCATCAGGCAGCGGAGGGTGATTGCTCTCCTGCGAAAAGGCGCACGGGGCCGCAAACAGGAAGACAGCATTAAGGATAAAAGCTTTACTGACAATGCTCATTTTAAATTTTTTGCGTTTTTTCATTTCTATAATTACAACCCAAAATTGCATTCAGGCCATTTTTCTTAATGAATTGTTAAAGATTCAAAATTACTTCAATTTTTTGAACAAAGAGTGAATCTCATTGTTTGTTGAGGGCGCTTCAAATGGATGTATGGAGATTTATAAATACCATATGAACTGCAAAACAACCAGGTTTCTAAATTTAATAAATAATGCTTATGAAATTGAAAACAACCTTAACACTGATTTTGCTCTACGTGGTTGCCCATGTGTATTCGCAAAATCCTTTTACCGGCGAATCCAATGTATTTGTTACTGACAGTAAAAATCCGGTAATATCAGACGTATTTCCCAACGGTGGCGAATCCTATTATTTCGGCCAGTCTTTGCCGGTCAACTGGACAGCATCCGACGAGAGTCTGGGTAGCCATCCCATTACTGTTTACATCAGTCTTGATGGCGGCTTTACCTACGCATTGCTTGCCGAAACGCTTGCGAACGGCGGCTCCGCCCTTCTTACCCTTCCGCAGGCGATCAGCGACCAGATCAAAATAAAAGTAGTGGTTCAGGATGAATTCGGATACACAGCCTCCATGGAGAGCTCATCGGTATTTTCTCTTCTGGGCAGTTATATCAGCCTGAAGGTTTTCCTCGAAGGTTCTTTTGACGGGACCGGCATGTCCACTTTCCTGAACTCCAACAACCTCATTCCTTTGAACCAGCCATACGCAGGAGTAGCTTTAAATTACCAGGGTACGGAGAGTGTCAACGCCATTCCCAATTCAGATATAGTGGACTGGGTACTGGTTGAGTTGAGGGATGCAGCATCTGCTTCATCCGCAAGCCAGACCTCCGTCATTCACAGACAGGCTGCTTTCCTTTTAAAGAACGGTGAAATCACCGGGCTCGACGGCAGCAGTGAACTGATGTTCGGGTTGCCTGTGGATCAGCAGCTTTTTGCAGTGGTGTATCACCGTAACCATGCGCCGGTTATTTCTGCAAATCCTTTGATGGAAACAGGAAACCAGTATTATTTTGACTTTACTGCAGGCGCCGGACAGGTTTTGGGAGGCGTAAACGGGCATAAGGAGATTTCTGCAGGCGTATGGGGATTGTTTTCAGGCGACGGCAATGGCGACGGGGATGTGCACAATGGAGATAAAAACGATGTCTGGAACATGCAGTCGGGAGCATCAGGATACCTTGAAGGCGATTTTAACCTGGACGGAGATGTGAACAACAACGATAAAATCCAAAACTGGACACCCAACTCCGGACGTTCGAGCCAGGTTCCCGTTTAATTCAAAAACAATACCCACAAAAATAATTATTTAAACAAAAAAAAGATATGAAAAAGATATTAGCATCAATGGCTATACTACTGACAGCAAGCCTCACATTTGCACAGAGCGGAACATTTTCCAATATAACCTCCTCACAGAGGTCTGACGGTTCGGGGATCGTTGATATTTATTATGATCTTTCAGGAACCGAACCTTCTTATTCCGTATATTCCGAAGTCACTTTTGACGGAGGGTCAAACTACCTGCTCCTTACCGGCGTGTCGGGCGATGCAGGCGACAATATTGCTCCCGGAACGGGGAAGCATATCGTCTGGAATTTCGGCGCTGAATACGCAAACCAGCACAATGACATGACACAGATCAGGCTGACAGGCTCTTTTCCGGAAGCCTGGAATTGCGGTCAGCCTCTTATGGTTGAGCACAGTGCAGGAATCGTGGCTCCAGTGAACAAAACCGTTAGTTACGGTACGGCCTCCACTAATCTTAGCGGTCAGGAAAAATGCTGGATCACCCAAAACCTGGGAGCCGGCCAACAGGCCTCATCTCCTTCCGACAACACCGAAGCTGCAGCAGGATGGTACTGGCAGTTCAACAGGAAACAAGGTTACAGCCACGATGGTTCTGTACGTACCCCCAGTTCATCCTGGAACGATAACATTACAGAAAACGCCGGATGGGCGCCCGGCCAGGATCCCTGCAGGGTTTTATTGGGAAACGACTGGCGTATTCCCACAAAATCGGAATGGGAAAATGTGGACAACAACGGCGGCTGGGACGATTATTATGATTCCTATAACAGTGTGCTGAAACTTCATGCGGCCGGCTACCTTGATGCCAGCAATGGTTCCAACCTCTATTACAGAGGTGTCCTGGGCCACTACTGGTCAGCCAACCAGGAGAGCAATTCCGACGGGTATTATATGTATATCAAAGACAGCAGCAGCCACACCGATCACGGAAACAAAGCGTATGGTTACAGTGTAAGGTGTATTAAGGACTGACCTGTCCGGGCGAATTCATCAGTATGTCTGATGTTTGAAACAAAAGGCTGTCCGTAATAAACAGGGCAGCCTTCTTTTTTTTTACACTTTGATTATTTGTTGTTTGGTATTTTGACTTTCTACTTTCTTCTCTTCTTTACCACCTTTACACTCCCGGCCTTTAGGCCGTTGACCTCCACGCCCACGATGTAAGCTCCCGGATTCACCTCGAATCCGAAATTGTCGGTTCCGTTCCAGGTGATGCTGTAAGAGCCGGGGACCGCTTCCGTTTCGGTGAGCTTTTTGACCAATTGCCCGTTCAGGTTGTAGATGGCTGTGCA
>JAFGME010000305.1 GCA_016927695.1 Bacteroidales bacterium | reverse complement strand
GCTTCTTATTAATAAAGCGAAGTGTTTTTCTATCAGAACCAGTTGTACCCTTAGCTGTAGCATATTATTTTTCTCAAACCCATTCAGTAGCTGTATAACACCTTGCTTTATAAAAAATTAAGCGCCAAACATAAGTAATAACATTAAATTTTATCCATCATGAAAACTACATTTATTTCTCTGTTCCTTAGTGCATTTGCGCTGTATGCCACCGCTCAATGGCAGAATATTGCCATTCCGGGCAGCACGGCGGGCATCACCTCCATGTTCACCTACGGCGAAGCGCTTATGGCCGGCACTGCCGGCGATGGTATCTTCACCACCGGGGACAATGGCAACAGTTGGACCGACATCAGCGGAAACATCGGAAACAAAAACATCAACGACATCCGCGGCGGGGCCGGCCCCGAGGTAATCTGGGCTGCCACGGAAAACGGCATCTTTTTCACACAGGATCATTCCGGTTATGACAACAACACAGGAACGGGCCTCACCACCACCGATGCCAACTACTATTGGTTAGGCGACGGCAACGATCCCAATAAGGAGTGGGCGGTTGGTACCAATGGCGGAGGAGTATTCACTTCTGGTGAACTGGGCGGTCCATGGAGCAATGCAAATACAGGGATTAGCGGAAACGGACTTTATGTAAACGACCTGGGTGGTTATGAAGACGATGAGGTGGTATATGCCGTTCTCGCCACAGAAGGCGGCGTTTATTTTTCCACCGACCAGTTTTCAAGCTGGACTTTAAAAAACAATGGTCTTAGCGGTGACGCCCTGAAAGTGAAAAAGCTCACAGGATTAGGGACTGCCGTAATGATTGCAACCCGGGCGGGCCTTTACTGGTCAATGGACTTAGGAGACAGTTGGACCACCTTGATTCCCGATGAGAAGTTCAACACCGTGGGTCTGTATCTCACAGGAAGCGGGATCATCTGTTTTGCCTTTGGTGAAAACGGTTACTACACCGCCGACCTTCTCACGTGGAATCCTGTAGCCTTGCCAAACCTGCCATCGGGGACGGAGGTGTCCTCCTTTGCAATGAACTCAACCCATGTTTTTATAGGTACAAATACGATGGGTAAGGAGGGAGATCTGACAGGAGGAATATATGCCGCTCCGATTGATCAGATCATTACCTCAGCAGAAGAAATCTTCTCCATGCCCTCCGGCAATGATTTCCTGAAACAGAATTATCCAAATCCCTTTTCATCCACCACCGTCATTTCATACACTCTGCCCGAAAATGATTTCGTTACACTGAAAGTGTATGATTTGCCGGGCAGGGAAGTGGCCACCCTGGTGAATGAATTTCAGAAAGCGGGGGACTATTCCGTGCAATTCAATGCATCATTTATCCGCGGCACAACCCTGTTTTACAGGATAAAATCAGCCAAAGGCATTATCCAGACAAAAAAGATGACAATACTTGAATAATTGAGAAGCAATCCGGTTCAAAAAACAGAAAATTTTTATTTTCTATTTTTAATTATTTTATGTACATTTGATATAAGATAATTAAAATTTGAGTTTACAGACGTAAACAGATAATAAACTTATAAAAACCAACATTATGAAAAGGATTACCATTTTGCTTTCATTGATAATGGGTCTTCAACTGGTATCTCCTGCCCAAAATCATTGCCTTTCGTTCGATGGAAATGACTGGGTTGATTGCGGGACCGATCCGGCGCTGAACCCGGAAAACGGAAGTTTCACCATTGAATTCTGGGCCAACAGGGGTTATAATGCCGGAGGCATGCATGCGGTTACAAAAGGCTACTATCAGGCATCCCCGGCCGGAGGTCATGGATGGAATTTCAGATGTAATATGGGAGATAAACGAATGTATTTTCAGGTGGGTACTGTAACCTATGCAAGTGCAATTGAACAAGTCAGGTCAGATGATGGCTTGTGGCACCATTTTGCAGGGGTCATCGACAGGGTGAACAATCTGGTAATTCTATATAAAGACGGGCTTTTTGAGGAATCCAACAACATATCTTCAATAGGCTCCATCGCCGTTTCGGACCCCTTGTTTATTGGAAAAACACTCAATCACGGTTACGGGGAAGAACCCTGGGTGGGTCATCTTGATGAAATCAGAGTTTGGAACAGCGCAAAAACACAGGCTCAAATACTGCAAAGCATGTATCAGAGCATACAAAATCCCGCTGCTGTGCCTGACCTGATTGCATATTACAACCTCGACGAAGGTTCAGGTCAGACTGCATTTGATATCAGCCAGAATGCCAATAACGGGCAACTCGGAAGCACTCCAAATCCGGACGGAAATGACCCAACCTGGGGCAATTGCGTGATCCCCGGTTTCAATGTACAGAATTGTCTTGATTTCGATGGATCAAATGATTATGTGAGGATACCGCATCAGCCCTACCATGATTTCGGAGCAAACGACTTCACAGTGAGTTTCTGGTTTTTCAAAAGAAATGCCACCCGCGGCCATGCTGTTACTTTCAGCGGGTTGGTTAATAACAACCTCGCTTTCGATTTTGATGATAATGATATTTATGGAGGGGTTAATCTCTGGGTCTATTGGATGGGTTCGGGTTACCCCGGAATTATTGTGGCAAAAGATTACAGCGACGGACTCTGGCACCACTGCGCGTTAACCCGTTCAGGCTCATCCGTTACGCTTTATGTTGACGGAAAACCGGAGGGGCAGACCACATACAACGGAAGCTTTGTTTTCGCAGATGACCTGCTCGTAGGATGGAGCAACTCCTATCTGTCCTATTCCTTCTTCTGGGATGGAAAAGTGGATGAACTGCAAATATGGAATAAGGCGCTCACCCATGAAGATATCTGCAACAGCATGCATTACATTGTTGCCAATCCGGCATCAGATCCCGACCTGCTGGGTTATTATTCGTTTAATGAAATCAGCGGCACAAACCTTCCTGACTTATCCATAAACGGAAATGACGGAACATTGATCAGCATGGATCCTGCTTCCGACTGGATATTTTCAGAAGCGCCCGGCATTTATGAAAACATTGCCTCCGTTCAGAGCGGGAACTGGGACAACCCTGCAACGTGGGGAGGATTAATCCCCGGACCCTGCTCCAATGTTCAGATCAACCACGCGGTATGGGTTGATGCCGACAAAATTCATTTAGAGGAGATCTCGATAGCGCCTTCCTCCAACCTCACCGTTGACTATTCCACAGCATTAACCGTAAACGGCAATCTGACCAACAACGGAGGTACCGGCGGTCTGACATTGAAATCCGGGCCTTCCGGAACGGCATCTCTCATAGAATACAGCACCGCCCCTGCAAGCGTCGAAAGGTATTTCTCCGGCAACAACATTGACTGGCACCTGGTATCATCCCCAGTTTCCAATGCCGTTTCGGGAGTCTTTACAGGAATGTACCTTCAGGGCTATACCGAATCGACAGGCGCTTATTACGAAATTATATCCACTGCGGCGCCCCTGAATCCCATGAAGGGATTCGGGCTGTATTCAAACCTCGGCAGCGCCAACACAGTGTTGTTTGAAGGCAACCTGAACTCAGGCAACGTTTCAGCCGGCCTCTCTGCTGTAAACCCATACGGATGGAACCTGCTGGGAAACCCATACCCCTCCTCCGTTGACTGGAATGCGGTTACCATTCCCTCCGGGATGAACAACGCAGTGTATTACCTCGATGCAGTTTCCGGCAATTTCCTGTCATATAACGGCTCCATCGGGAGCGGCTCAAGATACATACCTCCCATGCAGGGTTTCTTTGTGAGCGCAAATGCCAGCGCCGTGCTCAGTCTCAACAATTCTGTCAGATCCCACACCGGATCCGATAATTTCTATAAGGAAAAATTTCAGGAACTGTTGGTCATCAAAGCAGAAGGTAACGGTTACTCCGATAAGGCATATATCCGTTTCAATGCCCAGGCCACCTCCGGATTCGATGGAAAATACGATGCCTACAAATTGTTTGCAGAACACAACCCGGCTCTGCCACAGGTTTTCACTCTTACAAGCCAGGATTATCTCTCCATCAACGAACTTCCAGCCACAGGTTCAGTGGCGCTCGGATTCAGATCGGGAATGTCAGGCGACTATCTCCTGGAAACAGAAATGGCCGGTGATTTCGGGATGGTGATGTTAGAGGACCTGAAAACAGGATCGCTGACCAACCTGCTGGATGAATCATACCGGTTCCGTTATCAGGCCGGAGAAGATGATGCAAGGTTTATGCTCTATTTTAAAACAAAGGAGTTCCAGGAGCTTAAAGAAGGCAATATCCGCATTTTCACTTCCGGCAAATCCATCCTCATCGATTCCGGATTGTCAGGCGATTATGAAGTTTCCGTTTTCAACCTCACAGGTCAGAGGGTTTCCGGCAGTTCCGTCAGGCTGAATGGCCTTACCATCCTGGAATACAATTTAACCGAAGGGCTTTACATTGTTCAGGTACATGGAAATGGAACAGTACACTCGGATAAGGTTTTTATAAAATAGCGACGAGGTGTCATATTAGTTATACATGGATTTACCACAAAGTTCACAGAGGAGGCTCAAAGAACACCAGGAAATTTAATTCAGCACTTTAAACCTTTGTGTCTGCTTTAGATTCTTTGTGGTTAAACATTTTTTGATACCGCCCCCTTTTTGCAATTGGCTGTTATTTGGTAGTTGAAAAGTTATAGATCACCTGACTTATCCACCTTTAGCAATCTTTTGTCTTTTTCTTTCATGCTCGCCAAGGAGGATCTTTCTCAGCCGTATCGACCTGGGAGTTACTTCCACGTATTCATCCTCAGCGATATATTCCATGGCTTCCTCAAGGGAGAATTTAACGGCCGGTGAAATCGACACTTTTTCATCTGCTCCTGATGCTCTCATATTGGAGAGTTTCTTCGTTTTGATCACATTCACTACCAGGTCGTCGTAACGGGTGCTTTCCCCAATCACCTGACCGGCATAAATCTGATCGTTGGGTTCAATAAAGAACCTGCCCCTGTCCTGGAGTTTATCAATCGAATATGCAATGGCAGTGCCCGTTTCCATGGCAATTAAAGCGCCGTTTCTTTTGCTTTGAACTTCACCTTTCCAGGGCTCATACCCTTTAAACCTGTGTGAGATCACCGCTTCGCCTTCGGTAGCGGTCAATATCGGATTGGTAAGACCAATAAGTCCACGGGCCGTAATTTTAAATTCGAGGTTGATCCTGTCGTTTCTGCCTTCAATCTTAAGGATGTCCCCCTTTCTCCGTGTGACAATCTCAATCACCTTCCCTGAAAACTCTTCAGCGACATTCACATACAACAATTCGACCGGTTCATGTTTAAAGCCTTCGATCTCCTTAATCACCACTTTCGGCTGGCCCAACTGCAGCTCGTAGCCTTCGCGCCTCATGGTTTCCACAAGGATCGACAGGTGGAGTATTCCTCTGCCAAACACCATCAGTTTTTCCGGGGATTCGGTTTCTTCCACCCTGAGGGCCAGATTTTTTTCTGTTTCCCTGAAGAGGCGTTCCCTGAGATGCCGCGAGGTGACGTATTTCCCCTCCTTACCGTAAAAGGGAGAGTTGTTGATGGTGAAAAGCATGCTCATCGTAGGTTCATCGATGGCAATAAATTTCAGCGCCTCGGGGTTCTCGTAATCAGCCACTGTGTCGCCGATGTCGAAATTTTCGAGGCCCATGATGGCCACAATTTCACCTGATGTAACAGTTTCTTTGGTCTTTTCTTTTCCCAG